>JBEIGR010000362.1:0-5979 GCA_040381795.1 Verrucomicrobiaceae bacterium
CCAGCACGATGCCCTCATGGCCGCTGATGATGCCCAGATGCGCCGCCTCGCCCGTCTGCTCGCTGAGCCAGCGCATCGCCGGCAGGGCGGCCTCCGCCAGCGGCACATCATCCACCACCGGCTGACACAGCACCAGCATCTGCGCCCCGATGCTGAACCGTTTCTCCGCATCCCGCACCACATACCCGTGCGCCACCAGCGACTGCGTGACACGATACACAAAGTTCACGGAAAGCCCCAGCTTGCCAGCGATCTCCGAAAGCGTGAGCCCTGAAGACTGGCCGCCCATGCACTGCATGACAGCTAACGCGCGATCAAGGCTCGGAGTGCTGAAACCGGAATCTTGAACGGGAGAAACCACTTTGCGTTTGTTGGGTCGAGGTGATGACATTTCTATATGCTGGAAGGTTTGCATATATATAAACAGGATGAGTCATGATTCTCTCATCCATTTTGTTCTCTTTTGCAGCGAACCAAGTCGGGTGGTGCAATCGGCTGTCGTTGTGACAGAGGGCGGCAATGCCAACGCCACGAAGCTCGCACCTCGGATGGGCGAAGCACCTTGAGTTCCTGAAAGGTGACGGAGTTTAAAGCGCTATAGAACTGGCAGTGCTGGGGCGAGCTTCATCAGCGTCTGAGATATTCCAGTGCAGCGACGCGAAACTCCGCATCGGTGATGGGCTTGCCGGTGCGTTGTTGGGAGTCGGCGAGGTGCTTCTTTGCCCATTCGAAGTAGCGCTGGTGCGTGTGCCAAACGGGCTGCTTCTCGTTCTTTTCGTTGATGAGCCAGAAGCCGCCGGGTTTTTCGGGGGTGCCTTCGTTGTCGTAGAGTTCCCAGTAGAGCAGAAAGGGGCAGCCCCATTCGATGGCGGCAATCATGGTCTCGATGCTTTTGCGGTTGGCCACCTCGGGCGAGTAGCGTCGCGCAGGGAAGCCGTATTCGCCGATGAAGACGCGTTTGCCGAGGATGCCGGGCTTGGGCTTCAGCTTCGACTCGAGGTGGTCGAGCGCGGCGTGGAGATCGCCGCGGATGCCGCGTTGGAGGCTGTCGTAGCAGGAGTAGCTGACGAAATCGACGTCCACCTGCGGGAGAATGTCGTTGGCGAGGCATTGGCCGCCTTTGAGAAAGGGCTCGACGAGGTTCGCCTCGGTGTAGTGCCACACTTCGACGTTTTGATGCGGCGTGTCGCGCTTGGCATCATCGATGGCCTGCTGGCGGACCTTGAGCCAGGCGATGAAGTTTTCGCCAAAGTGCTCGGGGAAGGGCTGCTTCGGGTCAAAGTGCGGTCGCAGATGCCAATCGCCCTCCCAGTGGCCGAGGTAGAACTTTTTGCCGCTGCCGCTGTAGGTGCGCAGCAGATGCGCGACGAGGTCAAACATCTCGCGATACTCCAGATCCCGCTCCGCCGGCTTGAAGGCACCCGCGCTGCCATGCGTGGTGAAGGGGTAGGCCCAGATGAAAACGTGCGTGAACGGCATGTCGAGCACCGCGCGATGCGCCGGCTCCTTCGCCGCGATCTCGGCGAGTGTTTTGAGGCCAGGATTGCTCCCGTGCACATTCGCCTTCGTCTTGCCAAACGAAGCCTGCTTCGAGATCGAGAACTTCATGATGCCCGACCCAAGCTCCGCGATGAGCTTTGCACTCTCCAGCAACGGCTCCTCCTGCGTGAACTGATACCGCCCACCGATGGCCTGCGTGCCGAGAAGCATGTTCGGCGGCTCTGCGGAGAAGGCGGAGAGCAGAGGGCAAAGAGCGAAGAGGAGAAGGCGCATGAGGCGGTTAGGGAGCATGGAAGAAAGTTTCGCTCATCTCTACGGCCTATGCCTTACCCGCCCACAGCATCCGTACGCCGAAGACAATCAAGAGCACGCCGAAGATCTTCGTGAGTCGTTCATCGCTCATGGATTTGAGCCAGCTCGCCCCAAAGTAAGCCAGCAACGAAGCCGAGATGGCGGTGATGAGCGCCACCTGCCAGTTCACGAGACCGGCGCGGACGTTTTGCGTGGTGGCCATGAGCGCGGTGGGAATGATGATCGCCAGCGAGGTGGCTACCGCCGTCTTTTGCGGCAGACCGAGCAGCAGCACAAAGCCCGGCACCATCACCACGCCGCCGCCCACGCCGCAGAGGGCCGCGATGAGGCCGCTGACGACGCCGATGCCGAGACACTTCAAAACAAACGAGAGAGACATACGCCGACACAACCGCGAATGCCCAAATGGTCAGCCGAAAAAAACGAAAGAGGACCGAAAAAATCAGACCGCACCGCCTCTTCATTTTTTCGGCTTTATTTCGTTTCTTTCGGCCAAGGGTTACTTCGCCCCGTTCTCGAACCAGGCGAGCATATCGAGGATTTGATCGGCCTTGAGAGCATTGAGCAGGCCCGCAGGCATCGGCGAAACCTCGGAGATGCTGCGTTCTTTGATCATCGCCTTGCCGATCTCGACCGTCTCGGGTGCGATCGGATTCGGTTTGAGCACCACACGCTCGTCATCCTCGCTTTCGAGGCTGCCGGAGTGCGTTTTGCCATCGCTCGTCTTGACGGTCACGAGGCGGAATTTCTCGTCGATGAACTTCGAGGGGTTCAAAATGTGATCGAGTAGGTCCTTCCGGCCAAAACGAGCCGAGACCTGCACCAGATCCGGCCCGAAGACACCCGCGGGCAGCGTGGCATCCGTGCTCACGCGATGGCAAAACACGCACTGCGCTCGCACGAGCGCATCACGGGCGCTTTCGCGGCTGCGGGACTTCGCGTCCATTTTGGCGAGTTGAGGCTCCAGGTCGGCCAGGGTCCAGTTTTTGAAGCTATGGCCCGGCAGCGCATGCGGTGAAAGTGCGGCCGGTTTCGGCGGATGAATAATCGCGGCGAGCTGGGTGGCCTCATCAGGCCTCAACGCGGCGGCGAGCTCGCTGCGAGTATCGCTGATGGCTTTGAAGAAGGTGGAGGCTCCGGTCATCTTTTCGGCCTTGTTCAAGGCCTCGAAGGCGATTTGGCGCTGCTCCAGTGTCCAGCCATCTTTGAGGTAGCGGAGCATGAAGGGATAAAACAGCAGATCCTCCGAGGTCGTGGCCGCGGTGAGCAGCGGCATGGTCTTTTCGATGACGTTGGGAGACTTCAAATAGACCAGCAGGCGGCATAGCTCGCGGTTCAAGAAGGTCTCATCCGCCGGATAAACCGCCCACGCGGCCAGTTTGTCCTTCTTCGTCGGCTCGCCCTGCCTCGCGATGGCCACGGCGATCACCCGCAAGGCATCCAAGGTGGGCTTGAGCGCGGCTTTCATCACGGCGTCGAGCAGCGGATCGAGGTCGGTCTTTTCACCGACGCGGGCCAGGGCGAGCAGTTCGTGCATCTGGCCGTTCTGAAGCGCCTCGGCACGCCATTCAGCTACCGGGCGGTTTTCGAGAGAGAGGCGTTTTTGATGCTCTTGGAAGCGTCTCGGCATCTCAAGATCGGTCAGATCGGACTGATCAGACCGATCAGAGCAGCTCACCCGATACAACCCGCTCTGCGTGCCTCTCCCGCCGGTGATGAACCACATCGCCCCATCGGGGCCGATGCAGCCATCGGTGACATTGAGCGGCCGGCCGGTGATGAAATCTTCCTGCGTCACGACCTTGCCAAAATGCACCGCGATGATCCGCCCGTAGCTCCAATCCAGGAGGTAGAGCGCCTCTTGGTATTTCTTTGGAAACGCCGAGCCGTAGCCGAAGAAAATGCCCGTCGGCGAGGACAGGCCGATGTCGATCACGCTCGGCAGCGTGTCGGCATACCACGCGGGGAAGCGTCCGGTGCCGCGACGCCAGCCGAAATCGGCGCCGGGCACGACATGCAGCACGCGGGTGGGCATGTACCAGGGCGTGCCGACATCGCGCTCCATGTCTGCATCGAAGGTGAAAAGCTCGCCGGCGTGGTCGAAGGCGATGTCGAGCGGGTTGCGCAAGCCACCGGCGAGCAGCGTGATCTTGGAGCCATCCGGTTTCACTCGCAGGATGTGCCCGGCGGGCAGTTCCACATTGCCGTCGAACATGCTGCCATCCCACGGATTCGGGATGAGCTGGTCGTTGGCATAGTTTTTCAGCGGGGAATCCGGCGCGATGCCCTCCGGCAGCAGGACGTTGTTCCCATGTGCCACATAGATGTCGCCATCGGGGCCGAGCTTGATATGGTTGCGCCCGTGCCCCACGCCGCCGCCGGTGCGCATGAGCTCTTTTCGTTCGTCGAAGGTGCCGTCGCTGTTTTGGTCGGTGAGGCGGACGAGAGCCTTGGTGTTGTTGGCGTTCGCGAAGAGGGAACCATGCGCGTAGAGCAGCCCGCGGCATTCGAGCAGTTCGTCGTCGATCACCTCGACCTTTTGATCGCCGCTGCCGCTGAGCGTGAGGCGCAGCAGCCCCTTTTTCTCCTTCGCGAGGGTCAGGCGACCCTGCTCGTCAAAGGCCATCGCCACCCAAGAGTCCTCGCCAGGCTGGGCAGAGCGGACGAGCTCGGCCTTGAAGCTAGGCGGCAGCGTCAGCGAGGCCACCTCCGTGGCGGCGTTTTGGGAGCCGGGTTTGGCGAGCTGCCAGGAATTGTAGGCATCGAAGGCCTTTTTGAGGTCGAAGGGGTTCTTGGCGGGATCGGCGTCCGTGGAGCCGGAAACGACCCCGTTTTGCCAGGCGGCATCGGTGACGATCCAGCGTACGGCGGCGAGGTCGCCATTGAGCTCGAGCAAGGCGGCCACTTTCGTCTTTGAGGCCACGCGGAGGCCGATTTGATGAGTTTTGCCATCGCCGAGCTGGCGAGTGAGATCCGTGCCGCTGGCGCTTTCTGTCGGGGCGAGGGTCTTGATGGCTTTCCCATCGACGAGGACCTCCACCGGTGCGTCCGCCGCCGTCAAGAGCACGGCTTTGAGCAATTTTCCCTCGTGCTGCACCTCACGGGACATCGTGGCGGACTTTTCCGAGCTCAGCCACATCGGTGAGGGAGGCCGGTTGGCCATCTGGGCAAAGGCAGGGGCGGTCAGGAGGAGGAAAAACAGGAGACGCATCCTCCCCAAACGCCCTCAAATGTGTAGTTCGGACGAATTTTGAGATTGCCGAAAAAGATGGGGATGGCCTAAAGTAATATTTAACATGTTCATGCGCCCTCTCGCCCTCGCCGCCGCCATCGCAGGTCTCTTCGCCGCGAATGCCTCCGCCGCCGTGCTTTTCAGCACGCTGGGGCAATCGAACAACGCCCCGAACGGCATTTTCGACACGGACTACCGTCTGGCGACCGATTTCGAGACGCAAGGTGTCGGAGCCAGTATCACGGGACTGACGCTGAACATGAACAACAGCGACACCGTTGACCATAACTTCACGGTCAGCCTCTACAGCGATCTAGGTGGTGCCGTGGGTTCGCTGCTGACTAATTTTTCCTCCGAGCTGATCGCCGCTGGTCAAGTGGGAGCCATCAATAAGCTCTTCACCCACGCGGGCTACAGTCTCGTTGCCAACACCAAATACTGGGTGGTACTTGAGATGCTAGAAAACGTCGTCAGCGGTGGGGATCAGCCAAACTGGAGTGGCAACAGCGGTGGCGGCATTGATGGTGGTGGTAACTTTCTGGCGGTCAACTCCACGATGGCGCAGTCATCCTTTGATGGCGGGGCCAGTTGGGGGGATACTTCCTCCACGAGCAACTTCCTCTTCAACGTGATCGGCGTCGCCGCCGTCCCCGAGCCGTCCCGTGCCGTTCTGGCCATCGCGGGTCTCTTTGTTCTGGGCTTCCGCCGCCGCCGCTGATCGCGGACGGGGCCTGAGTGGCTGAATCGAGGGTTTTGCGTCCTTGCGCCGGGGATTTTTGCGCCCATCATCCGCGCCCTCACTCATCACCACACGACCATGGCCGACATCTCCACCTCCGCTGCTGACAAAAAGGAAAAAGAATACTTCACGAGCACTCCTCAGGAGACGCCGGGCTTCTTCCTCAAAGGTTCCCACCAATACGATTGGGGTCTCA
>JBEIGR010000363.1:0-5968 GCA_040381795.1 Verrucomicrobiaceae bacterium
GATGCTCTCTTTCACCTTGGAGTAGGTTTTGGCACTGAGAAGGATGCGGGATCCGTAGATGGCATTCAGGCCACAGAGACGTCCGGCGAAGTCGCAGGCCTCGCCGCTGGCGCTGAAGCTTTGGAAGTCATCCATGCCGAGCAAGCCACACATGGCCTCACCACTGGCCAAAGCCACGCCGAAGCGTGGTTTCTTGCCGCAGACCTGCTCGACCTCTAGAGCGAGCGTGCTGAGGTGCGGTCGCAATGCCGCAGCAACCTGGGCGGCGTGCAGTGCGTGGTGCTCATCGGCTAATGGAAAGCCGAACAAAGCCTGCAGGCTTTGTGCATCGGCATCATCGAGGTAGCCGCCACGGCTCACGATGAACTCGGAGACGCTGCGCTGCATGCGGGCGCTGATTTCCTCAAACTTCACGCCATCCGTCTCGTGGGCGAGATCGGGATGATTCAGCACGCGGAAGCACAGCACGGTGACCTCCCGGCGGCCGGTGAGGGCGGCGGGGTTGTTCTTCGCTGTGAGTTCGTCAAACGCCGCCGTGGATATGCGTCCGGAAAAGAGCGTGCGCATGATTTCCATGCGTTCGCCATGGTAAAAACCGCTCACCGCGATGGCGGCGATGCCGGCCAGCCAGATGGCGAGCAGGCCGGAGACGGGCTCGAAGAGGATGCCGGCAAAGGCGAGCAGGAAGCTGAAGGTCACCGTGAGAAAAGTGGCGGCGATGAGGAAGGCGAATCGACGCCACTGCGAGGTCATATCCACACACACGAGGGCAGAGAGGAAGGCCAGCAGGGTGTGATAGCCGTATTGCAGCACGGTGGAGGTGCGCAGCGTGTCCTGGAGGATGAAAATTCGGGCGTCGAGGGCGGCGAACCATTTCGAGACCTCAAGAAAAAGGCCGAAACGATGCATCACAAGGATGGGAATGCAGACAAGCACTCCAATGATGAGGGCGGCGGTGCGGGGGCGGTTCATGAACGCGGCAGCTTGAAGCAGGTTTGCCCCCCGCTGGCAAGGTGTGTGTGCGCTTTTTGCCCCGGCGGCGGTCAAAGCAGGCCCTCGAGCAGGCTGAGATGCTCGTCCGGCTTCACTTTTTCGAGGATGGCGGCGATTTTTCCCTCGGCGTCGATGACGAAGGTGCTGCGCTCGATGCCCATGTATTGGCGGCCATACATGCTTTTCTCCACCCACACGCCGTAGGCCTCCGCGATGGCGTGGTCCTCATCGGCGATGAGCGGGAAGGGCAGCTCGTGCTTGGTGATGAATTTGTCGTGGCTCTTGATCGAGTCTGGGCTGACGCCAAAGATCTGCGCCTTCTTTTTGACCGAGGCCCAGGAGTCACGCAAGGCACAGGCCTGTTTGGTGCAACCGGGTGTGTCATCCTTCGGGTAAAAGTAGAGGACGACGGGCTTCCCGAGCAGGTCTTTGAGGCTGACGGTGCTACCGGGCTTGTAACTACCGCCCGTAACCGGGGCGGAGATGACGGGGGCTTTTGAGTGAAGGGCGGGTTTGCTCATGATGACATGGTGGAGAGGTGAACGAATCAGCTCTTCCGACTCACACAGGCCACCGCCATCGCGGCGATGCCTTCTTCGCGGCCGACGAAGCCGAGTTTTTCATTCGTGGTGGCTTTTACGCCGACCTGATCCGGCTGGATGCTCAATGCGGTGGCGATGTGCTGTTTCATCGCTGGGGCATGTTTCATCACTTTGGGTGCTTCAGCGATGAGGGAGGCATCGACGTTCTCAATAGCGTAGCCTTTTTCCGCCGCGATCTGGGCGCACTTTTCGAGGATCTTCATGCTGGAGATGCCTTCGATACTCGGATCGGTGGGGGGAAACCAGTAGCCGATGTCTGGCTCGCCCATGGCACCGAGGACGGCATCGGCAAGGGCGTGGGCGAGAACATCGGCATCGCTATGGCCTTTGAGGCCACGGCTGTGTGGGATGGTGACACCGCCGAGCACGAGCGGGCGGCCTTCTTGGAAGGGGTGGACGTCGTAGCCGATTCCAACGCGCATGGTGTCAGTTCTCAGTTTTCAGTTCTCAGTTGGCTGGAGTCCGCGTGGTGGCGAACTGGGAACCGTGAACTGAGAACCTGGAACGGTTTAAGCATTGTGATCGGCAGCTTTTTTGAGACTGGCGAGGACGTCGGAGATCTTGAGGTCGATGCGCTGGCGCTTCTGGAAGTAGCAGACTTCCTCGTAACCGGCCTCAATGAGGTTGTTGAGGGCGGTGGTGAAGTGCTCGCCGACACGCTGGGCACGATGGGCGTCAGAACCGACGACGATGGGGATCTTTCGCTCGGCCATCATGCGGAGCATTTCATTGCCGGGATTCATCTCGGAGTAGCTCTTGTTGAGGCCGGAGCTATTCAATTCCATGGCCACGCCAGTGGCGGCGATGCGGTCGAGGCAGGTGGAGACGGTGTTTTTGATGATGGCGAAGCACCAAGAGTCCGGATGGTAGTTTTTGACGAGGTCCGGGTGGGCGAGGCAATCGTAGAGGCCGCTCTCGGCAGATTTGGCGAGGTTGTCGAAGTAGATGCGGCGGAAGTTTTCGATGGTGCCACTTTCGAATTTGGCGAGGTATTCCTTAGCCTGCCAGTGGACGGCACCGAGGACGTAATCGAACTCGACCCGCTCATGCAGAGTGCGGATGTAATCCTCCTGACCGGGGAACCATTCACTCTCGATGCCGAGGCAGACGTGGAGCTTGTTTTTGTAGGCCTCGGCAGCTCGCTGGACGATGGAGACGTAGATTTCGAATTCGCTTTCGGACATGCGCACGGTGGGCCAGAAGCCATTCGGCATGGGGGCATGACAGGTGAAGATGATGCCTTTGAGGCCGGCTTTGATGGCCTGCTGGGCGTATTCTTCGGGCTCACCCCAGGCATGCTTGCACAGCGGGGTGTGCATGTGGGAGTCGTAAAAAAGGGCTCCAGACTTCGTGGGACCTGGAGGAGGCGCTTTGATGGTGGATTTGGCGGGTGCGGCAGGCTTGGGCGCGGGAACAGGAGCTGGGACAGCTACCGGGGCAGGGGCCACAACGGGTGAGGCAGCGGCAGCAGGCTTAGCAGAGGGTTTGGCGGCGGGAGCGAGAGCTGGTTTAGTGGCAGGCGCTTTAGCGGGGGAGGGTGCTTTGATAGGGGTGGGGGCGGGTTTCGCGGGGGCGGCCTTGACGGGTGCCAGAGCGGGTTTTGGAGCCGGTTTGGCAGGTGCCTTGACGGCGGGCTTGGCAGGTGTTTTGGCTGGAGCGGCCTTTTTGACGGGCTTGGCAGGCGTTTTGACTTGAGCGGCCTTTTTAATGGGTTTGGCAGCCTGCTTGACCGGTTTTGGGGCGGGCTTTTTCACCGGCTTGGCGGCGGCTTTTTTGGGTGCAGGCTTGGCAGGAGCTTTTTTGACGGGCTTTTTGGCCGCTGGCTTGCCTTTTCCGCCGCTCTTGGCGGGAGCGGCCTTCTTGGTGGGGGTGCTTTTCTTTTTGCTCACGATTTAGCTCCTGTTTCCTTGCAAGATGAGCCAGCCTTTACCCTCAATGTTGGCGATTTTCGCCCCCAACGAGATTCCACCGGTGCTGGACGTGCCGGGGAAACAAAGACGCAGCGTCAACGGCACATCCTTCCAGTTCCCGCTTTGCAGTTGCTCAATGAGGGATTGGAATTTGGGGGCGTTACGGTCAAATGAGGCCAGGATGGTGCCCTCCTGGGTGGGGTGCTTGATTTCAATGATCTCTTGGCCTTCTGCGGCGGTGCCTTCCGGTGCCACCTGCGGCTTGGAGGCGATCACTCGCAGCAGGGTGGGCTCAGCAGGGCGCACTTTGAGGAATTCCTTCCAGTCCAGTTCGCCGTAGCTGACGGAGCTTTCCCAATCGACGCGGTATTTGCCCTCGGTGGTCTCCTCAATGACGACGCTGATGGGTTCGGCATCGTCAAAGACGGCTTGGGCATAGCCGAAGCGGTAGCCTTTTTCATCCACGCTCATGAGCCAGCCGAGGTTTTTCCAGCGCGGTGGGGTCATCGAATGGGAGCGGTAAAAATTCTCCATCAGCGGGCGGACGCGCATCGAATCGCGGGCAAAGACGAGCTTCATATCGATGCTGTTGGATTCGAAAAAGCCGCGAATGACGGCCTCGATCTCGATGCGCTTAGCCTCAATGTTGGCGATGCCATTGATGTTGGAAAGAACTGGCGCTGGAGCGGTGATCGGAGGTGTGGTGGACGAAGCCGCAGTGGCCGTTGTGGGAGCTTTTTCGACGCTTTTGGAGTCTTCTTTGTGAGTGACATCATTTATGGTGAGCTTGTTCTCGGCGGGTTTCACAACGCCAGCAGCGGTGATGAGGGGAGCGTTTTCGCGGGAATCGCCGGACCATCCGCGGCCCTGCACGTCTTCATAGACCGCATCGACGTAGTCTGGGTTGATCTGGGTGGATTCCCAAAGCTTGGCGGTGACCACCCGAAAGACGGTGGCGATCATGACGACGAGGGCGAGGCAGCCAAGCACTCCAGCAAGCGTGTTAATGACTGTCTCCCTGCGCCGAGCACGGCTTTTGCGCGGTGGGGTGGGCTCGTTGATTGGCGTGTCAGTCATGGACGGGAGGACGAGCTTGGTGGAGCCGAAGGCGGGAATCGAACCCGCGACCCGCGCATTACGAATGCGCTGCTCTACCGCTGAGCTACTTCGGCTTTCGACAAGGTGGTCGGGGGGCGGATTATAGGGGCTACCCCCGGCTTGTCATCCCTTTTTCCTAATCGGCGGAAAATTCCATGTGTGCATTTGCCAGAAGGGGAATTCACTCTCGTTTGCATCCCTTTCCAACCCTGATTTTGCCTTGCCTCTAAAGCCTCCCAGTCCCTATGCCGAGTTCCTCGCCGAACTCGATGAAATCCAGCGCCACAAATGGCACCTCAGCGAGCGAGAGGGCGTGGATGTAGGCTTTGAAAGGGCGCTGAGCGATTGGGCCACTAGCCACCGCACCTTCTGGCGGCATGTGCGCAACCAGATCCGCGATCACCTAGCCTCCTCAATCTCATGAAACGCCTCCTTTTTGCCCTCCTCGCCTCCGCCTGTGAGTTGGCTGCCGCCCCGCCGCCGAATGTCCTGCTCATCACCGCCGATGACCTGCGCCCGGAGCTGGGCTGCTACGGCTCCCCGGCCATCACGCCCCACCTGGATGCCATTGCCGCCCGTGGCACCACCTTTACCCGGGCCTACTGTCAGCAGGCCGTGTGCAATCCCTCCCGCTCCAGCATGCTCACCGGCCTGCGACCCGGCACGCTGGGCCTCTATGTCAACGGCACCCACTTCCGTGAGCTGAAGCCGGATGTGACCACCCTGCCGCTCTGGTTCAAAGAACATGGCTACACCACCCGCTGCTCCGGGAAGCTCTTTCACAACTGGCACACGAAGGACAAGGGCGATCCCCGCTCCTGGTCCGCCCCCGAGTTCCTCCACTATGCCAATCATGGCGACGACACCCCGCAGGTGGCCGGTCCGCTGCCGGAGAACCACGCGAAGCACGGCGAAGGCCTGCGCAAATATGGCTCCGTGGGCATGTGCGAGTGCTACGACGTGCCGGACGAAGCCTATTACGACGGTCGCGTGGCGGCTGAGGCCGTGCGCATCCTGCCGGGGCTAAAAAAAGGCGGCCCCTTCTTCCTCGCGCTCGGTTTTTGGAAACCGCATGCGCCTTTCAATGCCCCGAAGAAGTACTGGGACCTCTACGACCGCTCAAAAATCCCCGCTTTGAACCCCGCCCGGCCCACCGATGCCCCGGAGATCGCCTTTCACCAGAGCACCGAGATCCTCGGCCCGCCTGCGAATCAAAAGCAGCCCACGCCTGAGCAGATCGCCGAGCTGCGCCACGGCTACTTTGCCGGCATCAGCTACATGGACGCGCAGATCGGCAAGGTCATCGCCGCCATGAAGGAGCAGGGCATGCTCGAAAACACCGTCATCGTCTTCTGGGGCGATCAC
>JBEIGR010000364.1:0-5962 GCA_040381795.1 Verrucomicrobiaceae bacterium
GTTGCGCACGGCCTGGAGATTGAAGCCGTGGTAGTAGTGGAAGACGTCGTGACCTTCCGCCGAGGCTTTGCCGAGCAAAACGGGTGAGATGTCTTTCCCATCGAGTTTGAGTTCACCGAGGCTTTTGCTTGCGGCGAGGCTGCCAAAGGTGGGGAGCCAGTCCATGTGCGCGGTGATGGCTTTCGTCTGCGAAGCGGCGGGCACGCTGCCGGGCCACCAGGCGAGCGTGCAGACGCGGATGCCGCCTTCGAGCGTGCTGCCCTTGGCACCACGCAGCGGGGTGTTGTCGGCGCCTTGATTGACCGGGCCGCCGTTGTCGCTGGTGAAGATGACGAGCGTGTTGGAGTCGAGCTTCAACTCACGCAGCGTGTCGAGCACTTGGCCGACGGACCAGTCCACCTCCATCGCCCAGTCTTTTTGCAGGCTGAGGCCGGATTTGCCGATGTAATCCGGATGCGGGTAATGCGGGAAGTGAACGGCGTTGTGCGGCAGGTAGAGGAAGAAGGGCTTCTCACGATTCTCTCGGATGTACTTCACCGCTCGCTTGGTGTAGCGGTGGGTGAAGGTGTGCTGCTCGGCGGCTTTGACGCGTTCGATGACGTTGTGATCCTCGACGAGTGGCAGCGGAGGCTGTGCCGCGCCTTTGAGGCCGGTTTCAGGTTCTGCATCGCCTTTTTTGCCAGCTTTGCCTTTGGCGCTTTCTTTGGGAAGAGGCTGGTCAGGATTGCTCTTCGAGCCTTCGGAGGCCATGCCCATGTCGTTCGAATAAGGGATGCCGTAGTAGTGCTCGAAGCCCTGCGCTGTAGGGAGGAACTCCGGCTGATCACCGAGGTGCCATTTGCCGATGCAGGCGGTGGCGTAGCCAGCGGCTTGGAGGACCTCTGCCACAGTGGTCGTGTCGGGATTCAAACCGACGGCGGCGGAAGGAAACAGCACGCCGGGGATGGGCAGCACGCGCTTCGGATAGCAGCCGCTCATCATCGCCGCCCGCGAGGGCGAGCAGACAGGCGCGGCGTAGTGACTGGTGAGCTTCATGCCCTCTTTCGCCATGCGATCGAGATGCGGCGTGGGCACTTTTCCGCCGAACGGGCCGATATCGGCATAGCCGAGGTCGTCGATGTTGATGAGGACGAAGTTCGGCGCGGCGTGAAGGGACGCGAGGAGCCAAGGGCTGAGGGCGAAGAGGAGGACGAGAAGGCGCATGACGAGCGGTGAACGGAGCGTTTGCCCTTATCTTACCCTGAGAGCAGAGCAGGCAATGGGTGCTGCCTGAATGGATTGACGATTTTCGAGCAATCGATTGTTGATTGGCGAAGTGGCTCGCTTCGCGGAACGCGTCCGTTCCCTCAAAAATCGGCAATCGATGGTTCTTCAATCATCAATCCGCCCAGTATCAGATCACTTTCCATCTGCCTTCCACGTCAGCTTGCCGTCGGGATCGAGCAGGTAGGTCACGGGGATGGGTTGGGTGTTTTCGCCGGGCGGGATGAGCTGGCCGTCGGCGTTGAAGGCGGTGGTGCGGGCATCGTGATAGCGTGTCCAGCCGGTGAGTCGGCCGGTGGCGTCTTCGTAATGCATGATGTCACGCCAAGGTTTCCGCGTGGTGAGGCGCGGTGGCACCCAGGCGGTGGCGGGCGAGCGTTCGAGGATATCCGGCAAGAGTACTTGGCTGAGCACGGTGAGGTGCAGGCCTCGTAGCGCCTGGCGATCGGCGATGGTGAGCTTTTTCGGGAAGACGGAGGTGCGCAGCGTGCCGTCCTTTTCCTGATGCAGGATGCCGAGGAGGGTGAGGCGGTGCAGTTCAGCCCGAAGATCCGCCGGTGCGGTGGTCTTCGATGACTTCGTGGCGAGATCGAGGATCTCGGCCTGGTTTTGGATGAAGAGCAAAGGATCGCTGGCAATGACCTCCAGTGCGATGAGCAAGGCCACACGCAGCGTGCGTGGCTTTTCACCGGGAAGAGGCTGATCGAGTAGCTTCGCGAGTTGATCGAGGGCCTCGCTGCGAAGTTTGTCGGCTTCGGTTTTGAGTTTCGGATCGCGGCCGACCGTGGCGGCGGCTTCGAGACGCTTTTGAAGGTCTTTTTGCGCTTTCAGAATGGTCTCACGCTCGGCGGGGGTGAAGAGCGGATCAGTGAGGCGGGCGAGCAGCGAACCTCGTGAAGGCGCGGCGAGGGCATTCATGAGGCGCGTCCAACGCAGGTCACGATCATCGTAAGGCAGGCCGGGCTCGGGATTGGCGGTCTCGTAGTGGATTTCACTCACGCGGCCCTGCTCATCGTAAAAGCGCATTTCATTCGGCAGCATGTAGAAGCTGATGATGGAGGGTGCGCTGATGCTTTTCCCATCGGTGGCAAAGGCGGCGATATCGATGCGATGACTGCGAATGCCGCGTGCGCCGGGCACGGGCGGCTGCCAGCGCACACGGATGCGGGCGAGCGTGGTGCCGGGCTGCTGATCGATGCGCACGAAACGCGGATCACCTTGAAGCACGGCGAATTTTGCCGCGAGCTTCCGCGGCGTGGCGGCGAAGGATTTGTCGAGACTGACGATGAGGCCGTGCTCGGCGGTGTTCTCGCGGAAGATGCGTCCGATGCTCACGGGCGTGGTGGCGATGCTGGTGTGGGCAGTCATGCCCTGCGGCTCGAACCACTGCTTGCCTCGCTCGGGCTTGGTCTCTTCTTTGATTTCGATGATGGCCACGGGCGGGATGGTCTCCGGCGTCATCTCATGAGCGAGGCGGATCATTTTGTCCTCGTCGATCTGGCTGGCATCAAAGACGACGGGATGCGCCTTGCCGCTAAAGTAGTCGGCATCGTTTGTGACCATCTTATTTGAGCGGCGGAAGATGGCCTGAAGGGTAGGCGCGAGGAGTTTTTTCTCGAGGATGAGCTTCTGCGTGGCAGGTGAAAACGCGGCGGCAGCAGAGATGAAGGCCTGGAGGAAGGGCTGATCGCTCGACGACGAGCCCTGCGAGATCAAAAGGGTGGGCGTATTCAGCGGAAGGAGGTCGCCATAGCCACCGACGCCGTTCGCGCCTTTGTCGTGATCGAGGTGCTCGGGGTAGATGAAGAAGTTGTTCAGGAAGTACTGCTTCGCGAGGAAGTCCGAACCTGCTGGATCGGTCATGTAAAGGCGCGGCAGGCAGCCCACCTGATCCGGGCTGGAAGCCATCGAGCAGTTTCCGATGATCGGGATGGATCGCACGACCTTCGCAGGCCCTTTGTCATCGCCCGCGGCCTTCATCACCTGGAGCTGCGGATAAAGCTGGGTTGGAAAGGCGGAGTGCTGGCCGTCCCGGTTCTCGTAAGTGATGGCGGAGAGTCCCGCGGCGGTGCCTGCGGCGAACCATTCATTGAGCGCCTTGGCCGTGGCGTCGTTTTTCAAGGAGACGACTTCCCCCACAGCGGGAGTCGAGAGGAGAAGCAGGGCGAATGAGAGCGGAAAACGCACGAAGGAGTTTCGCGGGCGAAGCTGGAATGGCAAGAAGCAAGGTGCGCTACCGCTTTTAAGCGGGCGGCGTGGCGGTGACGGCAGCGGTATAGGCCGCCTTCAGCGCGGCGTCGGTTTGAGTGTGCTTGCCACGATAGACGAGGAGGAGGCCGAGACGTGGAAAGTCGCTGTGATTTGGTGCGGAGTGATGAATCGTTTCACACTGATGAATGAGGGCATCCCCTGGCTCTAGCAGGCCGCAAAACTGCTCTTCTAAAGGCACCGCAGGCGCTTCGGCGAGGCCGATGGAGTTTCCTTTCACGCCGGAGGGTTTCGTCGGCAGTATGCCGTGCTTTTGGGAGCCTCGGACATAATAAACGGGACCGTTCGACATCGTCACGGCGTCCATGGCGATCCAGATGGTGAGCATGTCCGGCGGTGATTGGCAAAAGTAGGCGTTGTCCTGATGATAGGGCACGCCGGAGCCAATGCGGGCTGGCTTGTTAAATGTCTCCACGCCGACGAGCAGCGGCTCGCCATGCACCAGCTGGGAAACCAGCGCCACGATCTCCGGCTTCTCCACCATGGGGATCATGGCCGGATGATGAACTTCAATGCGCCACAGGTTGCGTACGGTTTTGCCATCCGGTTCCAGCGTGCGGGCATCCGCAGGCTTTTCAGCGAGATCTTCACGCATGTAGCGCTCGAGTTCGGTGCGCAGGGCGAGCACTTCGGTCTGACTGAAAAGGCCACGCACACGGACCACGCCGTCGCGTTCATAGTCATCGATCATGGAAGCCGTCTCGAATGTGCTCATGGGCCAAATTTTGAATGGTGGACACCGCTTTGGCAATCGCTGGATCAAGCGAGGCCCAGACGATGTCGCGTGCGAGGACAGGCCACTTTGTCGAGCGTTCCCGCTGGGATGCTCTGCATGGCAAACCACGCGCCGACGTGTTTGGCGAAGGGACCGCTGAAAATGAAGTGGCGGAAGATGAAATCACGCCCGCGAGACCTCCACACTCCAGTCCAGACGCCGAGGCCCATGCCCATCGCGGCACGCGTGGCCGCCACGCTCGCGGCACGGCGTCGGATGCGGTCATACGCAGCTAGTAGCGGTGCCGCCGCCTCACCACGCCGGAGGATAGCGTGCAGTGCCTCGGCGGCGAATTCCGCATCAGCAAAGCCGGTGTTCATCCCCTGGCCACCGATGGGGCTCATCACATGCGCGGCATCACCGCAGAGGAGCACGCGGCCATCTACGATTTGCTCACAATCGAGCCTGCGCGGTGCGAAGGAATGTTGATCAATCTGCGCCGCTGGATCGAGTGTGATGCCGGTGCGTTGCTGCACAAGGTGAGGGATATTGCCTTCAACTGCCTGAACGATCCAGCGCCTGCGGCCATCCGGCAGTGGAAAGGACTCCACGGCACCGTCTTGGGTAAAATAGAGGTGGGCGTCATCACCCAGGCCGCTGCTGCCTTCAAAATCTCCCATGATGAAGTGGCAGCCGTAGCTCTTCGTGCTCGTGCGCACTCGCAGCAGGTCACGCATGCGGCTGCGATGGCCATCACAGGCCACCAGGTAGTCTGCACGCACCGTCTCACTGCCCAGAGTTAGCGTCACTCCGGCCTCGTCTTGCTTTTTCGCGGTGACTTCGACGCCGCGCCTCATTTTCACACTCGGGTAGCGAGCGGCCTGTGCCTCCAGCAGCTCCATCGTGATCGCCTGCGGCAGGGAAAGCACGAAGCGATGCCGCCCTTCGATACCGCGAAACGAGGCGGTGCCCACATGACCACTCTGACCATGCACCTGGCATTCACGGATCGGCACGCCGCGTGCCACCATGGCCTCGTCGAGACCCAGCCGGGCCATGATCTGCAAAGTCGGCGGCGTAATGCCGATGGCCTGTGACCAGGCCTCTCGCTGCGTGCTTTTCTCCAGCACCATCACCCTCACACCACGCTGGCCGAGCAGGCAGGCCAGCAGTAGCCCCACCGGCCCACCGCCGACGATGGCGACCTCATGCTCAGAGCCCGAAGGCACATGGGGGATGATGCTTTGCTTCATGGGATTCCAATACGGCACACGCTTCTGGTAGCGAGCAAAAGCATCGCCATACCACTGCTGATAGCGCTTCTCTTTGATGAAAGGTGCCACATAGCAATACACCGTCCACAGCACGGCCAGCACGAGGTGATCCGGTGTCCAAACCGGTGCCGTCCACAGGATGAGAGTGAAGCTAAGGTAGATCGGCTGCCGCACCCATTTGAACAAGCCGCCCCGCGTGAACGGGCGGTACATCGGCTCACGATTCGTCCAAACCGAGCGCCATCCGAGAAAGCCCATTTGGATCTCCAGTCCTGCATCACTCATGGACTTCCCCAGCAGCAGCCAGGAGCCACAGTAGGCTGCGGTAAGCAGATTCAGCGCCCAACCTTCCGGCGCAGCCCAAATCACTGCCGAGGGCGACCACAGAAGAAACACCAGCAGGAGTTGGATCGATGCCAGTCCGGCAAAGATCGTTGTCGAA
>JBEIGR010000365.1:0-5947 GCA_040381795.1 Verrucomicrobiaceae bacterium
CGACTACACCGATCAAGCCAATCGCGAGACCTTCCTCACCGTCCAAATCGAAACGCCGCAAGCTCTCGCCAACGCTGAAGCCATCGCCGCCGTTCCCGGCGTGGACATCCTCTTCCTCGGCCCTGGCGACATGTCCCTGCGCCTCGGCTGCACTCCCGGCGTCAATGATCCCCTCATGATGGACGTGCAGAAGCAAATCGCCGCCGCCTGCCAAAAACACGGCAAAGCCTGGGGCCGCCCCGTCGGCACCGCCGCCGATGCCAAAACGCTCATCGACCTCGGCGCTCAATTCATCGTTCTCGGCAGCGAGTTCGGCGCCGTCCATGCGCACCTTTCCGCCTGCGCGACCGACTTCGATTCTGTTCTTTCCTAAACTCGTTCGCCCTACTTCCGCCGCTCCATCGCCACGGCGGCGAGAATGACGAGGCCGAGGACGATGTTCTGCGTGTTGCTCTCCACGTTGGTGAGGTTCATGCCGTTTTGAATCACGGCGATGATGAAGGCTCCGATGAGCGTGCCGGGCATCGTCCCGCGACCGCCGCTGAGGCTGGTGCCGCCCACCACGGCGGCGGCGATAGCATACAGCTCGTATTTGGCCCCAAAGGTGCCCGAACCACTCTTGAGCTGTGAGGCCATGACCACGCCGCCGAGGCCCGCGAGCAGGCCGCAAAGCGCATACGCCATCACCGTGACTCGCTTCACCGGCACGCCGGAGACCAGCGCGGCCTCCGCATTGCCGCCCACGGCATACAAATGCCTGCCGAAAGCGGTTTGCGTCATCATCCCATGTGCGGCGGCATAGAGCAGCAGCATGAGCACGACGGCGTTTGGCACATTCATGAGGTCTGCGCCGCGTCCCAGCCAGATGAAGCTCTCCGGCACCTGATACACGCTTTGATTGTCCGCCAGCCGGTAGGCTAGGCCGCTGCCCACGAGCATCATCGCCAGCGTGACAATGAAGGGCGGCATGCGCAGCCGCGTGATGATGCCGCCTGCGAGTAATCCAGAAAAAGCGCAGACCAACATGCCGCAAATAGAAGCCGCCACCATCTGAGCCGGACCCGCCTTCTCTGATCCACCGTAGTACTCTTGAATCAGCAGCGTCGTCACGACGGCGGAAAGCGCCAGCAGGCTGCCCACGCTCAAGTCGATGCCTCCGCCGATGATCACCAAAGTCATGCCGATGGCTAGAATGGCGATCACGGCGATCTGGCTGGCGATGTTGAGCAGATTGTCTCGCGTCAAAAACACCGGCCAGGTGCGGCTGGACGGCTTCAGAATTTTGACGTCCTTCAAATCGCTGAAAACAAGCCACTCGGCCGTCACCTGCGTGCCGATCATCACATCGAGTCCTGTCGCGGCGACGCGGTCGAGAGCCTTCCTCGCATCGCGAGGCTCACCGGTGACGACTTCGACGGTTCGCGGGCCGAGTTCTGCCTTCAAAGCTTCCGCAAAGGCCTTGTCCTCCGCGATGCCACGCACGGCGACCATGACCTTCGCGTCCTTGGCGAGGCTCGAAACGAGTTCGCGGGCCGCCGCGGCATCCTGCGGAAATTCCTCGCGCCGTGTCACGACGCTGAAAAACACCGCCAGCACCAGCAGTGCCGCGAGGCGTGAGAGCTGTTCCTTCCAGAAGTTCATTTCAGCTCGGGATCCGCCGCACCATCGGCCTGGCGATACAACTTCGTCGGGATGAGCATCTGCGGCGGCAGGTCATCGCCCTTCGAGTAGCGGAGAAAGGCGTTCACCACCTCCACGCCCATCTTTTCGGGGAACTGGATCGGATCGGCGTAGATCTTGCCCTCTTTGATCGCCTGCTTGCCCTCGGGTTGACCATCAAAGCCGATGATGACCACCTTGTCCGCCTTCCCAGCCTTTTCGAGAGCACCACGAGCCCCGAGCGCCGAGGGATCATTGATCGCGAAAAGACCCACGAGGTCTGGAAAGCCTTGCAGCATGTCCTCGGCGACCTTGTAGCCCTTGTCCTTTGCGCCGCCGCCATCCAGCTCGCTCACGATTTCGATCTTCGGTGCCTCGGCCCAGTCGTTATGGGCCTTGATGACCTCTTTGAAGCCTTTCACGCGCAGGATGCACGACTCGACCTGTTTCAAATCGAGCACGCCGATCTTTCCACCGCGTCCAGCAAGCGCCTCGATCATCGCTTTGCCTGCCTCTTTGCCACCGCCGAAGTTGTCCGTGGCTACTTGAGTCACGATCTGCACACCCGGCTCGTTGCACGGCACGTCCACCGTGAAGACCGGGATGCCCGCCGCGTTTGCCTCCTGGATGACCGGCACGATGCCCTTCGAGTCGCAAGGGCTCAGCACGATGGCCGCCACCTTCTTCACGATGAAATCCTTCACCTGGTTGCTCTGCCTTCCCACATCCTGATCCGCACTAAGCACCACCGCCTCGTAGCCGTTCTTGGCAGCTTCCGCCGTGAGGCTGTCGCCGATGACCTTGAAGAACGGATTTTGCAGCGTGAGCAAAGACACGCCGATGGTGCCCTTCGCCGCAAACAGCGGCTGGGTGAGCAGAATGGAGCAGATGAGGCAGGCAACGAATTTCATACAGGGGTGAGTCTGCAATGAAACGTCGGCACGATGCAATCCCATTCTTGATTCCAACAGCCTGGCTGTCACCTTGCTGCATGCCATTAACTGCCGTTCTCACTCCAGCCGAAGAAGGTGGATTCACCGCCTATAACCCCGAAACCGGAACCACCACCCAGGGTGAAACCGTGGACGAGGCCGTCGCCAATCTTCGTGAGGCCACCGCGCTCTATTTGGAGGAGTTTGCGGGGCGTTAAATCCTCGGGTTTCGGTGGCAGTCTCGGGAGTCAATTAGGCTTGGACCTTTGCTTCTGATCCGCCAGTCACTCGCATGACTGGATAGCGAGTGACTTTATTCTCCAGATTTCTTCCGAGTTGGGCCGTCGTTAGCCTGTTTCCAGCCTGCTGAAGCAGTTCCTGCCAAAGTTCGGCAGCGAGAAGTAACCTCTCTTGGATGCTCATGGACTGAATCTGAGGGATGGTTTCGACGACCATAAGTCCGGTGGTTTGTAGTGTGCCAGGAAATCAGGGGCAACCGATCAAAGGTATTACACCTTCGATCGGCAGTATCGGGCCTGCGCCGTTTGCAGACGCCGATCTATCCCACATGAGTCTCACAGACTCGGCGAGAAGCTGCACATCCCCACGGGCATCATGACGTTGAAACTTGCTCACATCGAGTTGCAGGCGGCTTGCAATGGTATCGAGATTATGACCTCCCCGCCCGCCCCAGATACGCTTCGAGAATGTGCGTGAATCAATGCAGCTTGCCCGACGCGTGGCGATCCCATGCCTAGCACAGCTTTCGCGAACAAAACGCATGTCGAACTGTGGCCCATAGTGAGCTACAAGCGTGGTGTCCTCGCCTATATAGCGAGAGAAGCTGATGAGTGCTTCTTCGGGAGTTGGCGCTGACCTCAATTGATCGTCTGTGATGTTGGTTAGGTTCCTGATGAATGAAGGAATCCGCTTCTGTGTTCGCACAAAAGTAGAAAAGAGATCGGACTGCTCCCAGGAACCGACAGTCAGCTTCATCGCCGCTATCTGTATGATGCTATTGCGTGAAGGCGATAGCCCGGTGGTTTCAAGATCGAAGATGACGAGGTTCATGAGGCAACGGGCGTCAGCCAAGCACTTGGGGCGAGATCGATATGCCGAGTGACAATCTGGTCTCTGTTTTGAGTTTTGGAATGGAAGTCCAGATCCAATCAACAAGCTCCAGCCCATCTATGATTGTTATTCCCTTGTCTAGAGCGGCTTCTTTGGTGTCCTCTAAAACCTCACCACTTGTCACAAGAACGAGGGCATGATCTCTAAATTTTTCGGCCTTCTCCGTGCGCGATATTTCGTTCAGTTGGGTTAAAGCCCAATCTGATGTTGTTCCGGTGTGATGCTTCACCTGAACCAGATATGACTGACCTCCCGCAGGGTCCAAGCGATCTGGCTTGTAAGTAAGTATGTCCGCATCCGCTGATGAAGAACGAAAAGTGTTTTTAGCGAGTCTCTGGGGGGATTCATAGCCATCGCAAGTCAGCAACTCCTGGACAAGTATTTCGAGGCCCTCCCCTCCTGATCTTAATCCTGTCCTGCCTGTGCGAATGTTTGCCAGCAATTTTGCCTTCTGTGACTGAATCAAGTCGTCTTCTGTTGCGGCAATCTCATGTTTGTAATCGTGAGCATGACCCTTGCATGCAGCGGCGTAGATCTTTTCCAGTTCATCCTTGAAGGCAGCCAAATCTGCGATGCTCGTCCTGATTCTCAGTCGGCGTTCCAGCGCCTCTAACAAACCCGCTCTCGGTGTAGTGACCAAACATCCTTGTGCATCCCGTGGAAATTCGACCTGCTGCTGATTCTTCGCATTTGAAGGCGCACCCTCGTCTCTGACTTCCTTTCCTTTGGCTTTACCCACCACAAAAGCAGAAGGGAGCGGAACAAGAATCAAATCTCCTTCCTTAATGCCTTTGAACATACGGATCCGATTTGCGTGCCGACCAATGACGCTGCCGATCTTATCGATGATTTGTTGTGCGTTTTCGTATGCCTGAAAATCAAATCCGTCCCAGCCATGGCCTACGACTCCTCGCTCAACCAAAACATTAGGGGTTCGAACGAGATAATAGGAAGGCGGTTCGGTGATCATGGGGTTTGGGTCAATGGCCCCGTGTAGTGTCATAGCATCTCAATGCAAGGCTTCTGATTGAGAAAGTATTCCGCCAAAAAGTCAGGGGGCATATTAAGGCTTAACACCGTCCAAAATGTTCATTTTGAGCCCTGAGCTAAGTTTTTGACACCACCCCGCCCACGCATCATCTGCGCGGGTGCCAGCCACCGACCTTACTCTCGCCCTTGCCGCCGTGCCCGGAGTGCCGGCGCATGCGGTGCGTGCGCTGGCAAAGGAGGGCATCAGCACGATGGCGGATGTGGTGTGGCATCTGCCATCGCGGCATGAGGACCGGCGGCGGATGGAGGCGCTGGCATTTCAGGCCGCGCTGACGCCTTCGTGCCATCATGTGATCGTCACGAAGTGCGCGAACAAATTCTTCGGCCGCGGCAAGGGCACGTTTGAGGCCGTGGTGCAGCAGTCGGGCGGCTTGCTCGGGCAGCAGCTCACGCTGCGCTGGTGGAACATGCCGTGGCTGTCCAAATCGCTCGCCGAGGGCATGGAGTTGATCGTTTACGGCGTCATCAAGGACTTCAAAGGCCGCCTCTCCATCGTCCATCCCGAATACGAGATCATCAAAGGCGGTGGCGATGACGAGTCCGCCACGATCCACACCGGTCGCATCACGCCGATCTACCGCCTGCGCGGCGGCATGACGCAGAAGGCGCTGCGCGTGGCCGCGTGGCATGTCTTGCAGCATCTGCCGGCCGATTTCGTCGATGATCTGCTGCCGAAGCCCTCCGAGCAGGGCGAGTTCGCCGGCATGACGCGGGCGAAAGCGCTGCGCGAAGTGCATTTTGCCACAAGCAACGAGGTTCTCGCCGTGGCGAGACGCTACCTGGCCCTCGAAGAATTCTACGGCTACCAGCTCCGCGTGGCTCAAAGGCGCCGTCGCATGCTCGACGCGGGCGGACTAGCGCAAAAAGGCACTGGCGAGCTGCTGCGCGACTTTTTTGCCGAGCTGCCCTTCCAACTCACCGAGGCTCAAAAGCGCTGTCTGGATGAAATCCATCGCGACATGGCCTCCACCGCCCCGATGAACCGCCTGCTGCATGGCGATGTCGGCAGCGGCAAGACCGTCGTGGCCTTCGCCGCGATGCTCCGCGCCATCGAAAGCGGTGCCCAGGCCGTGCTGATGGCACCCACGCAGATTTTGGCCGAGCAGCACGCCCGCACCGCCGCGAAGTGGCTGGAGCCGCTGGGGCTCAGCGTCACCCTCCTCACCAGTCAATCA
>JBEIGR010000366.1:0-5911 GCA_040381795.1 Verrucomicrobiaceae bacterium
CCGGTCTGCCACACGTTGAGGGAATCGCCAATGCGGGCGCTGGCATCCACCTCCATCGGTTTCAGCCCGGCAAAGAAGGCTTTTTCCTTCTCCGCGTTGATGGCGGATTCCAGCAGGGCGAGGTTCGCCTCGTAATCGACGGCGATGACCTTCGCGGCGAGCTTTTGACCGCCATCCGGCAGCTCGATCTCGATGTAGTTCGCATCTGCCACGAGCTGGGCCGTCACGAGCACACGGTTTCCCGCCACCACCACGCCGAGGCCGCGGCTGTTCATCGGGGATTGCTTCTGCCACGGCAAATGCAGGTCATACGGCTGCGCGGTGACATTCACCTTCAGCAGCGAGACGGATTGCGTCGCGGACACAGGCGCAGATGGGGTGATGCGTTTTTTCGCGGACGTTTGAGCGGCGACGGGAAGGCAAAGGCTGCAGAGGATGAGAAAAAGAAGGCGTTGCATGGCGAAATCAAAAATCAAAATTCTAAAATTAAACATCACTCTTGGCCGAGGTAGCTGTCCTCCTGGATGCTGTAGGTCTGCATGATGCGCGGGTGCGCGGCATCGGCGAGGTCACGCTTCAGGATGAGCGGGCGGTTCTTCTCGTGCAGGCGGATTTCGATGAAGGGCTTGTCGTTCTTCGCGAGAGCGGTCTTCACATCGTCGAGGGTCTTGATTGTGACGCCGTTGATCTCATCGACGAGGCTTTGCGCATAAGGCGTGAGCCAGGTATTCACCTGATCCGGCAGGATGCTGGTGAGCACGACGGGCTCGGGACGCTCGACGTAGAGTTTGTCTGTGAGGTAACGCTCAAAAACGTAGTTCACGGTCGCATCGCGGATCTGATGGGCATCGACGAGGTTGCGATCCAGCGGCTGGAAGACGAGGCCGGCATAAACGAGGTAGCGCGGGCGCTGGTTGTATTGCGAACCGAGGCGCACATAAGGCGAGAAGCGTTTCAGCTTGAGGCTCGCGTCCTCTTTCTTTCCGCCACGCAGGTAGCTGAGCTGGATGGTATCGCCCGCGAACTTCCGCTCGACGATTTCGTTCATGTTCACGAGGTCGCCCTCGATGCGAACGAGGCCGTTGTTGAGAACGGGATTGCCATCGATGGCGAGGATCACGTCACCCGGCTTCAAAAGCTCACCGACCGTGCCCGCAGGCTCCACATCGCCGATCATGACGCCCACGCCATCATCCTGAAGGCCGAGAGCCTGACGCTGCGCCGGATTTTCGACGGGGAAATCACTCACGGCGAGGTCCACATAGTGATCGTAGCGGCCGTCTTCGATGTCGGTGAGGAAGCGCTTGATGACGGGCACGGGGATCATGTAGCCGACGTTTTGCGCCACGCGGCCGGAGAAGCCCTGGAAGGCCACGCCGACGACTTTTCCATCCTGCATGACGGGGCCGCCGGAGTTCCCCGGATTGATCGCCGCATCCACCTGCACGCAGAGGTGCGAATCCACGCTCGTGTGGCTGTAAGGACGGAAGTCGATACGGGACACGACGCCGCGGGTGACGGACATGCGGTCTCCGCCAATCGGATAGCCGATGGCGATGACCTCGGTGTTCAGGCGCGGGATGTTGCCAAAGTCGAGCGTCGTCATCTTCGCAAAGGTCTCGGGGTTTTCCGCCTCGATGATGGCGAGGTCACAGTCGTGGGCGATGTGGACGATCTTGGCCGGATGCGGCTTCGGATCATCCGTGGTGCGGATGAGGATGCGCGTGGCATTGCTCACGACGTGCGCATTGGTGAGGAAGCGATTTTTGCCGATCAGGAAGCCCGTGCCGCTGCCGCCGGAAGGCTGGCCGGCGTTCCAAGGCTCGCGGTAATCAGGAAAGAGCACGGAGACCTCGATATTGACGATGCCCGCCCATTCCGGCGGCGTGGTGGCATCCGCCCGGACATGCCCAGGCAGGAGGGCGATGGCAAAAGCGGACAGCAGGAGGAAGCGAAGGCGGTTTTTCATGCAGAAGATGGCGCGAAGCCCGAAGCATACGCGAGCCGAGATGCGGAACACAAGCACGGCGGCATCTTTTTTGAACTGGATGAGGTGCTCAGGCCGGCAAGAGGCACCAACCCAAGCCCGTAGTCTGCGCCGCCCATGCTTCGCCGACTTTTGCCCCTGCTTCTCATCACCTCGCTTGCTGCGGAGGAAAAACGTGTGCCCACGGCTCAGGCGATGGGTTTGCTGAAAACGCAGTGCATGGGCTGCCACAACGCGGAGAAGAAAAAGGGCGATCTCTCGCTCGAAACGCGTGAATCGGCTCTCGAAGTGATCAAATCGGGCAAAATCATCTCCTCGCTCACGGCGGAGGGGGACGAGCACATGCCGCCGAAGAAGCAGTTGCCCGAAAAGCAGATCAATCTGCTCAAATCATGGGTGCAGGCCGGTGCGGCGTGGGATGTGGCGGCGTTGAAGAAATTCGGCGAACTCACTCCGGCGGACAAATTGGCCGCGTTGCCACCCGGACATGCTCCAGCGACGACTTTGGCGCTCAGCGCCGATGGCAAATGGCTCGCGGTGGGCATTGGCAATCGCGTGGTCGTTCGCGATGCGAAAACGAAGGACCTGCCGGTCATTGCGACGTTGGAAGGGCACAAGGATGTCATCCAATCGCTCGCTTGGAACAGCGACGGCACGCGTTTGGCCGCCGGAGGCTATCGCAGCGTGCTGGTGTGGAATTCGGCCGATTGGAAAATCGCAAACACGCTCGCCGCGCCGCTGGAAGGACGCGTGACGGGCCTGATCTTCCTCGCCGACAAATCGACGCTGATCCTCGCGGACGGCCCCACGGGCGTGAAGGGCGTTTTGCACCGCTGGAAGCTCGGCGAGCCAAAACCGGCGCAAACCATCGACGCGCATGCCGACAACGTTTTGAGCCTCACTTTGAGCAAAGACGGCAAACAGATCGCCACAGGCGCCGCGGACAACCTCGCGAAGGTCTGGGACGCGGCCACGCTGAAGGAAATCGCGAAGATCGAAGGCCACGTCGGCCACATCACCGCGCTCGCGTTCAACCACGACGGCAAATGGCTCGCCACCGGCAGCGCGGACAAGGAACTGAAGGTCTGGGACATCGCCACGAAGGAGATGCTGATGCTCCTCGGCGACAAATCCGCGCCGGTGAATGCGCTGATGTGGTCCGCTGATTCCAGTGCGCTCACTTACCTCACCGACAACGGGAACGTCTTCAACATTACCGAACTCAAAAGCCACGACGGCGTCCGCCTCGCCTTCACCAGTGGCAAATCGAAGAAGGTGACTGCGCTCGAAGGTGTGCCGTATGCGGCGGTTTCGGATGGCAAAACCACCTTCGCCGCTCTCGACAGCGGCAAAGTGGTGCAACTCGATGAGAAGGCGAACGTCACGAAGCTCGCTGCTGAAGATTCACGCATCACTCCTAACGCATCACTCTCCTACACCAAGGACATCCTCCCCATCCTCACGAAAGCAGGCTGCAACCTCGGCTCCTGCCATGCGAAATCGAGCGGGCAGGCCGGTTTCCGGCTTTCCATCTTCGCTTTCGACACGAAGAGCGATTTTATGGAGTTCGTGAACGATTCGCGAGGTCGCCGCGTGTTTCCCGCGTGGCCGGAGGACAGCCTCATCCTTCAAAAGGCTACCGTGCGCGTGCAGCATGAGGGCGGGCAGCGATTTGAGCCGGATTCCGAATGGGCGAAGACCGTGGCGGAGTGGATTCGCCAGGGCATGCCGTATGAATTGCCGAATCAGCCGACACTGAATGAGATCGCCATCACGCCGAGCGAAAAAACGTATCGCAAGGGCGAGGAGCTCGCGCTGAAGGTCACCGCGAAATACAGCGACGGCTCCACTCGCGATGTGACGGCGTTGGCGGACTACATTTCTTCCGAAAAGGCCATCGCGAGCGTGGACGAGGCCGGGAAGGTCAAAGCCTCGACCGAAAGTGGCGAGACGGTCATCGTGGCGCGTTACATGGGGCAGGTGGCGATTTCACGCGTGGATGTGCCTGCGGAGAAATTGCAGCCTGCGGAGCGCTACGCGAAGCTGCCGGTGCGCAACGAGATCGACAAGTTCGTGTATGCCCGCCTGCAAAAGGTCGGCTACTTGCCGAGCGACACGTGCAGCGACGCGGAGTTCCTCCGTCGCACCTCGCTCGATGCCATCGGCATGCTGCCGAGCGTGGAGGAGGCGCGGGCTTTCCTCGCTGACAAAAACCCGTCGAAGTATGAGCAGTGGATCGATCAACTGCTCGAACGCGCTGAGTGGGCCGATCACTGGGCCATCAAGTGGGGCGATCTCATTCGTCCAAACCCATCGCGAGTCGGTGTGAAGCCGGTCTATCTGCTTGATCAGTGGATCCGGCAGAGTTTTCGCGAAAACAAGCCGTGGAACCGCTTCGTGACCGAACTCCTCACCGCCGAGGGCAACACGCACAAGAACGGCCCCGTGGCCGTCTGGCGTGACAAACGCGAGCCGATTGATGCCGCGACCTTCATCGGCCAAATCTTCCTCGGGGTGCGTTTGGAATGCGCGAAGTGCCATCATCATCCGACGGAGAAGTGGGACCAGACGGACTACTACCAGATGGCGGCGTTCTTCACGCAGATGAAGCGCAAGGGCCAAGGCATCTCCGCGCCGATCAGCGGCGAGCCTGAGCAGATGTGGTTCGCACCCGGCACGGCCAGCATCGAGCATCCCGTCACCAAAGTGTCGCTGAAGCCGCGTCCGCCCGCCGACAAGGAAATCCCCATCGCCGAATCGCAGGACCCGCGTGCCGTGCTGGCCGATTGGATGACGAATCCGAAGAATCCGCACTTTGCGCACGCCATCGTGAACCGCGTGTGGTCCAGCTTCATGGGCCGCGGTGTCGTCGATCCCGTGGACGACTTCCGTGCGTCGAATCCGCCCACGAATCCCGCGCTGCTCGACTGGTTGGCCGCCGACTTCGTGCAGCATGGCTACGATTTGAAGCATCTCATGCGTACCATCATGCGCTCGCAGATTTACCGCCTCAGCAGCCTGCCGAACGAGACCAACGCGTCCGATTTGAAGAACTACAGCCGCAGCTACCGCCGCCGACTGCCCGCCGAAACGCTACTGGATGCCGTCTGCGCCGTCACCGAGGTCAAGGAGACCTTCACCGGCCTGCCGCCCGATGCGCTGGCGAAGCAAACCTGGAATCACAAGCTCGAAAGCCAGTTCATGGACGCCTTCGGCCGTCCCAACGCCAGCTCTGAATGCCCCTGCGAACGCGATGCGAAACCCAGCGTCGTGCAAGCCCTGCACCTCATGAATTCCACGAAGCTGCAGGACATGCTCGTGAACGCCCAAGGCCGAGCCGCCCGCCTCGCCAAAAGCGACGCGAAGCCCGAGCAGATTGTCGAAGAACTCTATCTCGCCTGCTTCTCACGCCTCCCCGATGCCGAGGAGATGAAGATCGCCACCAGCGCCTTCACCGCCAAAGACGCGACACGCCAAACGGTGGTCGAAGATGTGCTGTGGAGCCTGCTGAACTCGGCGGAGTTTGTGTTTAATCACTGAGGACAATATGGATCTAGAGAAACTCATGGTGGTTGAGCACGGACTTCAAATAAATCGTGGCAGTTTTACCGAAGTGCTACTCCGGCCGAACTTTCGAATCCCTGCGGATAACTGGGATGAGTGTGAAAGCGAAGTGATGCTGATTCGTCCAGATGGCTCCAGCTATCGAACCCTTGCCAAGTTCTCGATTGCCCATTTTAACATTTCCTCTCTGGAGTCCACCATAGCTGACAGATGGAAGATTGTTGTCGTTCTCACAGATACCACAAGTGTAGATGTGCCGGAAGGCACTATCGTATATGCTTCTTTGGAAATCTGCAGAAGGCTGATCAATGAGCCACAGCGCTGACAAATTGTGAAAAACTATATCTACTTAGTCACTCG
>JBEIGR010000367.1:0-5891 GCA_040381795.1 Verrucomicrobiaceae bacterium
GCGCGGGCATGCCGAGGAGGATCTGGGTGATGCGCCGCTCGAGGCTTTGCCACGGCATGCGGTCCACCAGTAGGGCAAAACGGCCGCGCAGTGCGTCATCGTGAAAGTCTGCGCAGGCGAGCTGCCAAAAACACTGCTGTCGGAAATCTGCTTCCGTCGAGACGAGGTTTTTGGCGAGCAGCCCGAGCAGGGTGGTGATGCCCTGGCGCTGCTTTTCAGCATCGGCGGAGGCGGTGAGCGCGGCGGCCTGGCTCAGCAAAGCGGCATCATCCTCGGGATCGAGGGCAATGACGTTTTGCAGCGCAGTTTGCATGCGCTCCACATCTCCTGCTGCGGCGGCGATGCGTGCGTGGGCGCGTTGGGATTCAATGTTAGAGCCTTCGCTCGCCTCGATTTGCTCCAGGATGATGCGGGCACCGGTGGGATCGCTGAGCCCGGCGAGGGCGGCAGAGAGCTGGAGGCGGTCCTGTGTTTCCGCCGCGCCGAGGCGCTCGAGCTGGAGATAAAAGTAACGCGCATAGTGTGGCAAGCCGGTCTGGGCACAGAACCTTGCCATGAGACGGATGACTTGCGGTTCCTCCGGTGTGCGCTTCTGAGCTTGGAGAAGCAGGCGCAGCGCTTCGGGATGCGTGGGATATTCTTCCATGAGCTTTTCCGCCTCTTCTGTCTCGCGGAGGGAAAGCAAGGTTTGGATGGAAGATTTGATCACCCTGCCCTTCCACACCATACACAGAGGCAGCAGCAAAGCGGTGATGATGACACCAGCTTGCAGCCAACCAAGCACCGCGCTGATGAGGCGCCGAGAGAAAGAACGAGGCGGCTGGGGTTCGACCATACTGAGGAGCGAAGTTTACCCCTGCCGAAGGCGGCGCTGGAGCAGGAACTGGAAGCTGAGCAGCAGCAAGATCACACGGGATGGCTCTGGCACGAGCGTGGCACCCGTCCAGCCGGCCTGGATGCTCGTGGCGCTGTCGTCGTAGGCCCAATCGAGGATGTTTCCAGCGCCCGCGTTGTTGATGGCGATGCGTATCCAGCCGTAGCGCAGCGGGCCGCCGGTGGTGGTCTGCATCACAAAGCCGAGCAGGCCCTGTGCATTGAGCTGAAACTGGTCCCCGGCCGGGCCGACGTGCGTGGCGCTGCCGCTTTCACCGGTGGCAAAGGTATCGCTGCTGTCGATGATGGCCCCGACGGCCTGATTGAGAGCGCGGCTGCTGCCATCCGTGGCCCCTGCCGCTCCCTCGAAGGTGAAGGCCGCCACCCAAAAGCCCGCTGAAGTGGCCCCCGTGCCCGCAGGCCCGATCAACCGCGATCTTTTTGTCCCGCACCTCGGCAGCGAATTCACCGTCAAACATAACGCCGTCGCCAGCGCCGCCTGCAAGCTCGTCGAAGTCAGCCCCGCCACGCCGGAAGACAGCGCCTTCCTCCTCGCCGTCTATGCTAGCACCCGAGCGGAGGAAATGGCCCCCACAGGCTGGAGTGACGAGCAAAAGGCCGCTTTTTGCGCCATGCAGTTTCAGGCGCAGGACACTCACTACCGCCAGTGCTACCCACGGCGCAGTTTTTCATCATCGCGGCGGAAAAGGTGCCTGCAGGCCGTCTTTACGTCGAACACTCGGAAAAAGAGATCCGCATCCTGGACATCGCCCTTTTGACTGAATTTCGCGGAAAGGGTATCGGCACCCATTTTCTCCGCGATCTGCAAAAACAGGCCCAAACTGCTTCCAAAGTGCTCTCCATCCACGTCGAGACCTTCAACCCCGCCAAGCGCCTCTACGAGCGTCTCGGCTTCCAAATCACTGAGGACAAAGGCGTCTATCAATTCCTCACTTGGCAGCCTGAAATGCACCTCAGGTAAAAATCGCCTCAAACTCTGATCCCTTTGCCCCATCACCCACCTGCGTGATGAACATCTCCAGTTCGCCGAGTGATTCATTCTTCATCCGGTAAATCCCCTGCGGTAGTCGCAGCCCTTGCGGGCCGCGGAACAACAACGAAAACGGATCTCGCAGTACCTCCGTACGCCTATGCCCCAGCAGTTTGGCATCGTGCAACGTCAGCACTGTTTTGCCAATCAGGCAAGCCTACCCAATGAGTGGCTCAAAGTGGTCGTGCGTAAGTGGATCGAGTGTGAGCATGGGAAAAAAATATACTACGGCACGCCGTGGCCCTTGGCCGCCACCCAAAGGGCATACCAGTCCTCACGCTCGAGCTGGATGTCAGCGGCCTTCACACAGGCGGCGACGCGATCGAGCTTATTCGTGCCGATGATGGGCAGTGAGCAGGATGGATGCGCCATGATCCAGGCGTAGGCGAGCTGATCGAGGGTGGCACCGCCATACTTGGCGCTGAGTTCCGCTGCCTTGGCCAGGAGGCCTTCGTGCTTCATGAGATCGCCTTTGGCGAGCGGGGACCAGGCCATGGGCAGGATGCGATGAAGCTGGCATTGATCGAAGACGCCGTCGTAGATCGGGTCCATGTGAAGGAGGCTAAATTCGACCTGATTCGTCACCAGCGGCTGGTCCATGCGAGAGTTCAGCAGGTCGAATTGATGCACATTGTAGTTCGAAGTGCCTGCCGAGCGGATTTTGCCGTCCTTGAGCAGTTGGTTGAGGCCCTCCGCCGTCTCATCGGCGCTGGTGAGCCAATCGGGACGATGCACGAGCAGCAGGTCGATGTGATCAATGCCCATGAGGCGGAGAGATTTCTCACAGCTCTTCACGATACGGGCCGCGGTGAGGTTGTAGTGCCCCGTTTTGCGCTGGGGATGAAAATCACAAGGCACATAGATGCCGCACTTGGTGACGATCTCGATCTGGTCACGGAAGGCCAGATCGAGCTTCAAGGCACCGCCGATGGCCTCCTCGACATGGTAGAGCCCATAAATCTCCGCCGTGTCAAAAGTCGTGATGCCCATGTCCGCGCAGGCTTTGAAGCGGCTGAGGAGGGCCTGAGGCGTTTTATTGGCTGCATCCTCGTCATCGAGAATGCGCCAGGTGCCGTAAACGAGGCGGGAGAACTCAGGGCCGTTGGGGGAGATGCGGTGGCGGGTCATGGGTAAAGTTGAGAGATGAAGGCTGAAAGCTAAAGCTGACTTCTGCGCGCAAAAAACGGCGTCTCTTTGCGGAGACGCCGTCTTCGAAAATGATTCGAGAAGATTACTTCGTGAGCGCACCGACCTTCAGCGCGAGGCGGCTCTTGAGGCGGGAGGCGGTGTTTTTCTTGATGACGTTGGTCTTGGCGGCTTTGTCAGCAGCGGAGGCATAAGCGCTCAGGCTGGTGCCGGCGGCAGCGGCATCTTTTTTCTCCACAGCGGTGAGCACGTTCTTGCGCAGGGTGCGCATGCGGCTCTTCACCGTCTGGTTGTGTGCCGTGCGGACGGCGGTTTTGCGGATGTTCTTTTCAGCGGAGCGGATGTTGGCCATAGAAGGGGGCGGGGAAAGGGCGGCGAGAATAGACGCCCACCTATCCCTGTCAAACTGGAATCCTGCTGATTCCCGGCCCACCCTGCCCTACCCCAGGCTTGGAAAGCCTCTGACATTCCATTTGACGGATGCTGTCCTGCCCCTACTCTCAGCGCCCTTTCCCCACCCCCCTACGTTTACACCATGACTGAAGTCCAAATCCGCAAAGGCGAACCTGTTGACCGCGCTCTCAAGCGTCTCAAGACCCGACTTGAGATGGATGGCATCCTTGAAGAAGTTCGCCGCCTTCGCGCCTTTGAAACCCCGAAAGAGCGCTATCGCCGCAAGGCCCGCGCCTCCGCGAAGCGTGGCAAGATCCGCTACCGCTTCACCCTGCCGAAGGCTCCAGACGCCGCCGAGGCTCCTGCTGCTTAAGCTTCCCTGATCCTCGCGATCCCTATTTAGACGCCGCCGTCAGCTCACGCAGCCTGACGGCGGCGTTGTTTTTCCGCCTTGAGCTGGCCGCAGCCGGCCGCCACGTCGATGCCACGCCGCTGGCGGATCGTGCAAGGATAGCCCGCCTCCTGAAGAAGGCGGTGAAACTCATTCGCGGCCTCTTCAGCACTCTCGACACCTTCATAACCTTCGGTGCGGTTCAGTGGAATGAGGTTCACATGGGCATCGAGACCTCGCAGCAGCTCTGCCACACGCTGCGCATGCTCCGGCGTGTCATTCACGCCATGAATGAGCGTCCAGGCAAAGAAGATGCGGCGGCCCGTTTGCGCATTGTAGCTCCGACAAGCCGCCAGCAGGTCCGGCAAAGGCCAGCGCTGATTGGCAGGCACGATGGCGCTGCGTTCCTCATCCGTAGCGGCATGCAGCGAGACGGCAAGATTGTAAGGCCGACCTTCCTCCGCCAAGCGCAGGATGCCTGGAACGACCCCGACCGTGGAGATGCTGACTTTGGAAGGACCGATGTTGATGCCGCTGGTGTGCGTGATGATCTCCAGCGCTGTCATGACGGCGTCGTAATTGTGCAGCGGCTCGCCCATGCCCATGAAGACCAGATTGCGCAGCCGTTTCCCCTGCTCCGCGAGCACGCGGCGGGCATGATGCACCTGCGCCACGATCTCACCGGGCCGCAGATGTCGCACAAAGCCCATCTGCCCCGTGGCGCAAAACACGCAGCCCATCGCACAACCGGCCTGCGTGCTGATGCAGGCCGTGTGGCGTCCATCGTAGCTCATGATCACCGTTTCGATCTCTTGGTTGTCCGCCAGTTTTAAGAGCGATTTCCGCGTTAAACCGTCCCCACTCGGCACATCCAGATTCAGCGGCGGCACATCGAGCGTCCAGGCACCGGAGCCGAGATTGCTCACCAGCCAGCGCCTCAGCGGCGGGGATAAATCCTCGCGAGATAACGGATCGGCCAGCGAGCGGAAGTGCAGCGTGCTCCACAGCGTCTTCGCATGCAGTGAGGCCAGACCCTCGGAGACCAGCAGAGCGGTCATCTGGTCAAAGGTGAGATCGTGAAGGCTGCGCGAATTCATGTTCACATCATTCAAGGGTAATGCCTTCACGCAGCGTGTGCTCCGCCGCTTCAGCAGCGGCTTCGCTGCGGGCGTGAATGCGGGCAAGAAGATCGCCGGTGTGCTGTTGCGTGCCCGTTTTGGCCAGTCGATCCACGCCGACCGCAAAATCGACCGGGTCGCTGGCCTTGGACCGCCCCGCGCCGAGGTTCAGCACCGCGAGGCCGGTTTGGTAAGCATCCACGCGGGTCAGCATGCCCGAGTGCTCCGCTCGCACCTCGCGAATGACCGGTGCTCGATGCACCTGCGCCAGTTTTTCGAGCTTCGAAGCATCTCCACCTTGGGCGGCGACGATCTGCTGAAACTTCCGCCACGCCGAGCCATCGCGCAGAAAGCCGCGCAAATGCTCGCGGGAGGAGATGGAGACCGCTCCGGCTAGATTCAGGCAAATCTCCTCCAAATCGGCCGGTCCCCTGCCCTGCAAGCATTCGACGGCCTCGATAACTTCCAGCGCATTCCCTGCGGCATGCCCGGTCGGCTCGTTCATGGCATTGATATGCACGCTCGCCTTTAATCCGAGCACCTTCGCTGTGCTCACCATGCTTTGCGCCAGCGCATTCGCCTCCTCGTAGGTGCGCATGAAGGCTCCCGTGCCGTGCTTCACATCGAGAATGAGTCGGTCGAGCCCTTCGGCCAGTTTTTTGCTCAGAATGCTCGCCGTGATCAACGGGATGCTGGGCACTGTGCCCGTCACATCCCGCAGCGCGTAGAGCTTTTTATCGGCGGGACAAATGCTCTCCGTCTGCCCGATGAGCACGCAGCCTGTCTTTTCGATCACGCGATGAATCTCCGCCTCGTCGAGCCGTGTTCGGAAGCCGGGGATGGACTCCAGTTTATCCAGCGTGCCGCCCGTGATGCCGAGACCGCGACCCGAGATCATCGGCACCCAGGCCCCATCGCA
>JBEIGR010000368.1:0-5870 GCA_040381795.1 Verrucomicrobiaceae bacterium
CAGGGCTGCCTCGGAAAAGCGGCAGCAGGCTGCCGCAGTCCATGTTGTCCATGTTGTCCATGAAGTCCGGGGTTGACCATTCCGCCACGTCACAGCCATCCTAGCCGCCATGATGCCTGATGTTCCATCCGATGAGGAGTGCCTTCGCGGCACTCGGCATTGGCCGCATGCACCGCCTCATCGGCTCTCGGAGAGCGGGGTGTATTTCCTCACGGCACGCGCTCGTGAGAAAGCGCATCTCCTCTCCACAGCCGGACGTCGGGACTGGTTTGAGCAGATGCTTTTCGATACCTTTGCGGAGCGTGGCTGGAAGTTGGAAGCGTGGGCGGTGCTTTCGAATCATTACCATGTTGTCGCGCATAGTCCGCCTGGAGGCGCGGAGACTTTGCGGGCGGTGGTGCAGAAGTTGCACAGTCTGGCGACCAAACGATTGAACACCGAGGACGGCACGCCGGGACGCACGCGGCTGTGGCAAAACTACCGGGAGACGCATCTCACCTACCCGCAGAGCTATCTGGCACGACTGAACTATGTGCATCAAAACCCACGGCACCACGGTCTGGTGCCAGTGGCCTCACAATGGAAGTGGTGCAGTGCCGCAGCCTTCAAGCGTGAGGCGACGCAAGCGTGGGTGAAGACCATCGCCAGCTTCCCCTTCGATGAAATCGCCGCCGAAGACGGCGAGTGACGTGTACAACATGGACTGCGGCAGCCTGCTGCCGCTTTTGGGAGGCCAGCCTGCTGGCCGTCGAATGGTCCAAGACGATGTCACGTCATGGCGCTTCCGCGTTGGCGGCAGCGGAGAGACTTTTCGATGGCCTGGAGAGGCTGACGGCAGCAGGGGTGCCTGTTTAAAGCGGAAGCAGGGTGCCGCAGTACATGTTTTTGCCTCAGTGCCCATGCTCCTCGGCATTGATCTGGTTGGCGGCCAGAATCGCGGCGAGCGGGTCGGAAGCGTTGAGGATTTCATCCGGCAGGGATAAGAGACGGCGGAAGGCACGCTGGCGTTTCCCCTCATCATCCGCAGGTTCAGCCTCCGGCGGATGCGCGAGGTGCTCGTGCCAGCGGGTGACATCGCTGTGGAGCTTGGAGTAGCGGCGATACCACCGGTCAGCCTCAAGCTGGGCCTCATCCAGCCACGCGATGAGGTCGAGTCGGTCCACGGCGGACAAACGCGCCTCAGCCTGCGCGAGTTCCTGCTCCACACCGGCGAGCACGGTGTGCCAGACCACGAGATACACGGGTGAGTTTGCTGGTGATCGACCTGCCTTGTTACAGGCATCGCACCACAACGTTTCTTTGATGATGCCGCTATGCACGCTGCCACCGCGCAGCAAGGAACCGATTTGGTAAGACGTGAGCACGCATTCAAAGTCCTTCGTCTGGAGGGAGGTGATCTCCGCTCCGCAGGACGGACAGGCCAGCGGCTTCTTGAAGTGGATGGTGTCGAACATTCCCATGATGACGGCGATGCTCGTGTATCCGTGTGAAGCCTGCAAGAGCGGGCCGCTCTGCTCCTCTCGCGGAGCGAGAGGGCTACTTTGCTTCGCCTGATCGCTCTCTCTCGGCTTTCAAACACCGCTTCTATCCTGCCTGTCAGGGCTTCTTCCCCAGGCTTTCCAGCCACTCGACGAGCACCTTCGGCCACTGGGCACCGGGGAAGTTGTGTTTCACTCGCGTGGGGATGAGGTTGCCGACGCCGTGGCCGCCTTCTTCGTGCAGGTCGAGGCGGGCGGGCACCCCGAGCTTCTTCAAGTCGGCGACGATGTTCGTGGCGATCTCGACGGGCTTGTCGGTGGAGGCGTGGACGAGAAACACGGGCGGTGAGTTCGGCTTGAAGACGAAGGGATTCTCCGGCTTGCGCCAATGCCACGTCCCAAGGCCGACGGCGAAGTCAGGACGGCTGCTGAGGCGGTCGATGGGATCGGTAGCCTGTGGATCGCCGAGATCGAAGTTCGCGGCGAGATTCATCGCGAGGTTCGCGCCGGCGGAATAGCCAGCGACACCGATTTTTGCCGGATCGAGGCCCCATTCAGCGGCTCGATGCCGCACGAGGCGCATGGCGCGTTTTGCATCGAGCAAGGTGAGGGCTTGGATGCCTACGTTTGGCAGGAGGTGCGGCGGACGTGTGCGGTATTTAAGGCCGATGACTGCGATACCCATCGGATTGAAGACCTGCGCGGCATACACGACGTGCGTCTTCCAAGCGTGGCCACCATAGCCACCTCCTGCACACACCACGATGGCCATGCCGTTGCGCTTACCCACTGGCGGCAGGTAGGGCGTGATCGTCGGCACGGAGACGCTCTGGATGGTCTGATTGTCCTTGATGACCTCCGGCGCGGCGTTTTCCAGAAACTGCGGCGGCTTGTCCGGCCAGAGCTGGATGGGCTCGGGCGTGCCGGGGCCGAGTTGCTTGATGAGTTCACGTTCGCTGAGCGTGAGATCGGCAAAGGCGCTCGTTGCCAGCGAGAAGAGAAGGAGCAGGGGTTTCATGGGATCACCTCCACATCGACCATCACGCCGTTCATCTTCGGCGCGTCGTGGATGTAAAGCAGCCTACCCGGGCTGACCTCGCGGATGCTGGTGTAGTTGAAGCCGACTTTTTCGCTGATGACGTGATGCACGGGCCAGGTCTGGCCACCGTCGAGGCTGAACATGAGACAGCTCGCGGGGCGGCCATAGCTGCAGGCGAGGACGCCGTTGCTCATGAGCACTAGATCAGGCAAAACGCGGCCGACTTCGAGTTCGACGGGCTTGGTCCATGTCTTGCCGGCGTCGTGGGAAAACATCTGCTTCATGCGGCTGTTGCGATCGCCGCGGATGACGGCGACTTGCTCGGTGTCGCTCAGGCGGCACACGGCGGGCTCGCCACCGGGGCCGATGGTGCTGAAGTAGGTCCACGTCTTGCCTTCATCGGCGCTGCGCATGAGGTGGGACATGCGCACGGTGTTGTTGCGGCCATCGGGCAGTTTCACAGCCTTGCGACTCCACACGACCATCGTCGCGCCGCCGTCGGCATCGTTCCAGATGTGGCGCTCGCAGATGATTTGATCGCCTTTGGACTCGTTGGTGAACTCTTTGGGCAAAAGGATCTCGTTGTCGATCATCTCAAAGCTCGCCGCATCGGCATTGAGGTGCACGGTTTTGCCCGTGACGCGACCGTCGGGTTGCGTGCGTGTCCAGCGTGACACCGCGAGGATTTTTCCATCGGGGCGGCGCACACATGGCAGCGGCGTGGTGTCGAGTTTGTCGAGACCGGGGATGGGCGTCCATGTTTTGCCTGCGTCGGTCGATTTGAGCAGCCCATACGGCTCATAAAAGGCATCGGGGCCTTGGGCGACGCTCATGAGCAGCAAGCCCTGGCCCATGTCGTAGAGGTAAGGTCGCGTCTGCCGGATGTCGTCGCGTGGGATGCCCCACGGCTCGCTCACGGTGAGCTTCAGCGGTGAGGTTGGCAAAGGTGTGGTCACTTTGCGGGTGCCGAGCTTCACGGACTGCCAAATCGCCTCGCCCGTGGCCGTCTTCGCACTCGATCCGAATTGAATGAAGGCCTCCGGTGAGTCCGCAGGCTTCCAGAACGCCCCCTGACCTTCCACTTTCTTCACGCCATCGACCCACATCTCCATGTCCGTGCCGCGAATGACGAGACGGTAGGTGTGAAAGCGGTTCGTCGTGTCCATCGGGATGAAGCGGTCCGTGTGGCTCGCTGCCTGATTCGCGAAGAGCACCAACCCCTCCTCATGCAGCCCATCGCTGACCTGCACCAAAACCGGCGCACCATCCCGCCAGGGCCAAAGCGAGGCGGAGGTTTTGTTCTTTTGCGAACCCGTCGTCGAAAACACCTTCGCTACGACTTCCACGATGATTTCCTCACCTGCGCCTGGCTTCCAAGACGCGCGGAAGTTCGCGAACGCCTTGTCATCATCGGTCAAACGCAGCCCATCGGCTTCGAGCGTGGCCTTTGGAGTGCCGGTGACCTTCCACGGCTCGACGGGGAGAGATTTGGCGTCGTATTGAAGCTGCCAAGTGATCTCTTCCGCGTGCAACGATGCCACGAGGAGTAGGAGAAAAGGTAGGCGCAAGGTCATGTGCATGACATAACGCCCGTTTGAGCAAGGCTCTTGGCACCTCGCCGAACTTCTCCAGCTTCGCTCACCAAACTGGCGGCCACGGGAATTGGAACGCACATTCGCTTCCCGCACTGCCTTGACCTCTACGCCCTTCGCCCTTAGCGCTTCGTCCCGATGATCTCCTGGTTCGCCCGCAACTCCGTCGCCGCCAATCTCCTGATGCTCGCCATCATGGGGCTGGGCCTGTGGACGCTGCTCACGGGGCGCATTCCGTTGGAAGTGTTCCCGGATATGCCGTCCCGCTTTCTCTCCGTGAATGTGCCCTATCCCGGAGCCACGCCGGAGGAGGTCGAGGAGACCATCGTGCTGCGCATCGAAGAGGCCATCCAGCAGGTCACGGGCATCAAGCGCATCGTTTCCACCGCCTCCTCCAGCGGCGGCATGGTGATGATCGAGATCAATGATCCCGATCAGGCCCGCGACATCATCGACGAGATCAAAATCCGCGTCGATGCCATCCCGAACTTCCCCAGCCTCGCCGAGCGGCCCATCATCCAGCAGGATGACCACCTGGATTCCGTCATCAGCGTCATGCTGGCCGCCGATATGGCCGAGCGTGACCTGCGCCGCCTGGGTGAACAGATTCGCGATGAGATCGCTGCGCTGCCCGGCATCTCGCATGCGAATCTCAGTGGCGTGCGGCCTTACGAGATCAGCATCGAGATCCCCGAGGCCACGCTACGGAAATACGGCCTCACGCTTGATCAAATCAGCGCCGCCATCCGTGGCAGCGCCATTGATCTACCCGCCGGCGTCGTGCAGACGGAGGCGGGAGATGTTTCCATCCGCACCCGAGGCCGCGCCTACAGCGGGGCTGATTACGCCCGCGTGGTGATCCTCACACGGCCCGATGGCACCAAGCTCACGCTCGGCGAGGTGGCGAAGATCGCCGATGGCTTCAATGAGAACCCGCTCATCTCCCGGCTCGATGGCAAACGCTGTGTCTCCATCACCGTGATGCGGGAGAAGTCGCAGAACGCCATCGAGATCGCCCAGAATGTGAAGGATTACATCCTCACCAAAGGCAGCAAGCTGCCCGATGGTGTGCGGCTGGAGTTCTGGAACGACCGCTCGAAGATCGTGAAGGGCCGTATCCAGCTCCTGCTGCAAAACGCCCGCAGCTCGCTCATTCTTGTTTTCATCTGCGTGGGTTTGTTTTTGCGCTTCGACGCGGTGTTCTGGGTGGCCGTGGGCATGTGCATGAGCTTCCTCGGTGCCTTTGCGTTGATGCCGCTTTTCGATCTCTCGATCAATCTGAGCTCGGTCTTCGGCTTCATCCTCGTGCTCGGCATCGTCGTGGATGATGCCATCGTCACCGCCGAGCAGGTGGATACTTTTAAACAGGAGGGAAGATCAGCGCTGGATGCCGCCATCGAGGGCGTGCAGCGCCTCGCCGCACCCATCACCTTCGGCGTGCTCACCACCATCGCCGCGTTCTCGCCGATGGCGGCTGGGTTTGGTGATTTCGGCGTGATGTTCCAGCCCATCGCTATCGTTTTCATCTGCGTGATGCTGCTGGCGCTGCTGGAGACGAAGCTCATCCTGCCCAGCCATCTCGCGCATCGCTTTCCCATTCTCAGCACGGCGGCGGATGCTCTCGATCCGGTGCATCGCTTCTCGGAAGGTTTGCTGCATCGCTTTGTGAAGGCGGTTTACCGGCCTTCGCTGCGCTTCTGCATTCATTTTCGCTATTCCGTGCTCGCTGCGGTCTTTGGCGGCCTCGGCGTGCTCTTCGCC
>JBEIGR010000369.1:0-5864 GCA_040381795.1 Verrucomicrobiaceae bacterium
CTGCACGCGGAAAAAACGCGGTGGCTGGCCGGCGACGAGAGACGGGAAAGGCAGGGCGCAGGCTTCGTAATCGTTGTCCTGGGCCAAAATGACCGGTGTGGCGCTGCTGGTCTCCCAGGTGCTCAAATTCGGGCTGAACTGCACGGCGTAGCTCAGTCCCTCCGTGGCGGCAAAGCGACGGCGGATGAAGATGGCCTGCAAACCCGTTCCGAGTTGCGGCGTGCCGCGTGAGAGCAGCGTGGGGCCGCTCACCCCGATGCTGGAAAGGTTTCCCTGCACCGGCGAGAGGCCGAAGGCCCATTCGAGCACGTTCGAGAGCCCATCGAAGTCAGGATCGGCATCCGGCGCGGCATTGCCCGTGCCACTCGTGCTCCCAAAATGCGTCTGCCGCCACGCGGCGAGGTCATCGACGGGATTCACGGTGACATTCACCGTGGCGGTGGCACTGCCGCCGTGCTCGTCGGTAAGGGTGTAGGTAAAACTGTCGCTGCCGCTAAAATTGGGCTGCGGCATGTAGCTGACGCTGGCGGCACCGGGATCGATGCTCACGCTACCACCGAGACCATTCGTCACCGCCGTGACGGCGAGCATTTCGAGCAAATCGGGCTCGCTGCGATCATTCGCGAGTACATTCACGCTCGCCGCGCCAGCATCCTCGGTGAGCGTGAGTGAATCACTCGCCGCCGTGGGCGCAGACTCGACGAGCGGGCCGGTGCTGCTGTCGATGACGAGCAGGTGCAGCGTGTTGATGCCGCTGACGACTTCTACGAGGTTCCCGCCGTCGTTGATGAAGGCGCGGCTGCGCACATCGAGCTCGTAGCGCCCGGCATGCGTGAAGGTCCAGTTCATGTGCGCGTGCGTGTTCGTGTTGATCCACATCGTGTCGGTCACGTTGCCGCCTTCGGTTGCCTCGTTGGGGGCGTTGATACCGTCCTTCGTGTCCCACCACACCAGCGGCACACCGCCTACACCGCTTTGATAAAGGGAAAACACCGCGCCGGCTGGCATGCGTGCCGCCACCAGTTCGAGGCGCACCCAGGTGGCGTTCGCCGTCACGCGGGAGTCACCCGTGGGCGTGTAGGCGGCCAGCGTGCCGCTCGCGATGCCCTCGGTGTTGAAGCCCGGCCAAAGCACGCCGGCCTTTTGTGCCTGTGGCAGCACCCAGAGCTGCTCGCCCGGTGCTTTGCCGAGGAAACTGTAGGCCACCGGATCGAGCGACGTGGACAGCGTGATGACCGAGGCGGCATTCACGCGCAGCAGCGCCTCGTCAAAGTCGAGATTCGTTGGATTCGAGGCACCTCCGACATTCGGCGAGCCAAACGGGATGTCCGTGCTGACCTCGTGATTCCACGCTCCATTTTCATAGTCGAGCCGGAGATCGGTGTGAACGAGATCGACGGAGATCCAGTCGCCCACGGTGACATGCACGGTGCCGGTGAAGGCCCCGGTGTGATAAAGCATCGTGTAGGTGAACTGATCCGCGCCGGTGAAGCCGGTGTTCGGCGTGTAGCGCAGCGTGCCCGGCAGAGGACCTGCGACGACGCTGCCATTCGCTCCCTGCGTGAAGCTTTGCATCGTGACCGACGTGGAAGGCCCGGGCAATGTGTCGTTGCGCGTGAGGTTGTAGGTGCTTGTGCGGCCGGGCGGAGCGAGGACGTTGTCCGCCACCGCGCGGGGATTCACGGTGACTTTGAACGTCGTGGTCGTGGGGCCGCCGGCATCACCCGTGATGGTGATGGAGATGTTGGATTCGCCGTAAAGGCCTGGAGCCGGACGAATGCGCAGCGTGCGGTTTTGGCCGCTGCCCTGCATGCGCAGATCATCGGTGCTTGCTGCGCCGACGCTGCGAAAGAGCGTGGTGTTGGTGCGGATCACGGCGGGCGTCCACGCCGCGTTGCCCATCTGGTAGTTGATCGTGATGCCGCTGCTATCCGCATCCATGACGAGATCCGGGATGGGCTCGGCAGGCAGGGTGTAGAGCGGATTCACGGTCAGAACGAAGCTGTCGCTCGCCGTCATGAGATCACCATCGGTCACGGTGAGGGTGATGGTGGCGGTGCCGGATTGTCCTACTGCCGGAGTCACGATGAGCGTGCGGCTCGTGCCGCTGCCGCCAAACACGAGGTTCGCATTTGGCACCAGCGTGGTGTTGGAAGACGAACCGGTGAGAACGAGAGAGGCCGCTGCGGTCTCCGCATCGCCAATCGTGATGGCAATGGACGACGTGGCGGTGCCTTCGAGCGTGCTGCGGTTGGTCACATCGGAAATCGTGGGCGCGGTCTGTGCCTGCAACGCGCTCAGGCCGCTCGCAAAGAAGGCGAGCAGCAGGCTGAGGCGAATCGTCAAACCGCGAGGAGGCATGGTTTGACAAGTGCAATCGTATTGCGAATATCGCAATCCCCTTTTGAAAGCTAGTTGCACTAACCGCAGACGCCATTTTTCGGCCACGCTCGCCGTGATGGCCCTGCCGGGGCTCGTCTGTGGCCCGATGGTGCATGCTCAGACTGCGCCGTCACCACCACCTGCCGCACCACCACCTGCCACGCCGCCTGCCCTGCCCTCGGCACCTGCTCCCGTGATGCCCTTTGTGCCGCCTCCGCCACCCAAGGAGGAACCCGTCACCACGCTCAAACCGGTCGAAATCCCCGAGATGCCGGAAAAACCGGCCTTGGAGGCCGAAACGCCGAAAACGGCCTCCAAGCCCGCTCCGGCCAAAAAAGCCCCTCAGCGGCCCGAAATCGCCCCAGAGGTCGTTTTGCCTGAAATCGAGCCCCAGGCGGTGCCGGATGTGCCGCCGGAGGCCATGACCATCTCGTCCTCCGCGGACGGCGAAAACCTCGGTGAGGTCGTCATCGTCGCGGACCGCAACCGCTCCGCCCGCACGGCCAGCGTGAGCGATCTCGCGATTCAACCAGTGCAAAAAATCGCCGGGAAGGAACTGCAACGCCGCGCCAAAGGCACCATCGGAGAAACCTTGGCCGGCACGCCGGGTGTCAGCTCAAACTACTTCAGTCCCGGAGCCAGCCGACCGGTCATTCGTGGCTTTGACGGCGTCCGCGTGCGCATGATGCAGGATGGACTGAGCACGATGGATCTCAGCGATACCAGCCCCGATCACGGCGTGGCCATCGAGCCGCTGCTGGCCGAGGAGATCGAGGTGCATCGCGGCCCCGCTTCGCTTCTGTTTGGCAATGGAGCCATCGGCGGCGCGGTGAATGTGAAGTCACGACACTACGCCCGTGAGTTGCCCGCACACAGCGTCAGCGGCGCGGTGGACTCGCGTTTTGAAACCAACGCCGAAGGCTGGGCCGAAAGCGGTTGGCTGGCCCTGCGCGGTGGCCCCTTCGTGCTGCAATTCACCGGTTCCCTCCGCGAATCCGAGGACATTCGTATCCCGCAATCCGCCCGCACGCCGGAGTATGACCTCACCGCAAATCCCCGCGTGAGAAATCCCGCCACTGGCGCGATCACGCCCGTGCCGAATCCCTCCGGCCGTCTGCCAAACAGCTTTCATCAGGCTGAGAGCTATTCAATCGGCCTCTCCTTCCTGCCGGAGGACAGCCCGCTGTGGTCGGCTTTCTCCTTTTCCGCCAACGAGGCCCGCTACGGCCTGCCTTACATTTTCAATGGCGACATCAATGCCTTCTTCGGCAACAGCATCATCGACTTCACCCAGGAACGCTACGACTGGGAACTCGGCTACGACTTTGAAGACAGCTTCATCAAATCCATCCAGGCCCACGTCGCCAACAGTCAGTTCGGCCAGGAAGAATTCGTCGAAGGCACCGGCAAGGATCAAGGCCGCTTCATTAGGGACACCGCCTTGACCAAAGACGTCACCGAAGGCCGGCTCAATCTCTACCACGGCGGCTTGGGCGACCGCCTCGATGGTGTCATCGGTGTTCATGCTTTTCGCGAGCGCTTCACTTCCAGCCAGTTGACCCGCATTCAGCCTGAAATCCGTCAGCGCCTCGCGGCGGAGACACGCAGCTTTGCCGTTTATGGCCTGGAAAAGCTCACGCTGGGTGAATTTCATTTCCAGCTAGGCGGACGCTGGGAGGAGCAGACTCTGCTGTATCGAAATCTCGGCGTGAACCGCCCTGCCACCGGCATCAGCGAAAGCGGTTACAGCTACTCCGCCGCCGTTACCTGGGAGAAGCGGGACTTTCTCAGCATGGATCGCTTGGCGCTCGGCCTCGTGTATTCACGCACGCAGCGCATCCCCACCGCCGCAGAGCGCTACGCCTTCTGGAACAGCGCCGCGCTGGGCCGCTTCCTCATCGGCGGTGATGTCGATGGCCAGGAACTCAAGCTCGAGCAATCCACCAGCATCGACGCCACGCTCGACGCCGAGTGGGATCGCTTCGGCGTCCATCTCAGCGGCTTTCACTACGATTTTCAAAACTACATTTTCCTCCAGGAACTGGCCCGCGGACCTGTGCTCGCCCGCAGCGTGAACTACATCGAACGCGCCGCCACCTTCTTCGGCTGGGAGGCTGAGGTCGAGGCCCACCTGCTCAAGCACGAGCACCAGCGCCTCACCCTGAAGCTCATGGGCGACTATGTGCGCGGCTGGAACGAAGACGATCGCGAATACCTCCCGCGCATGCCGCCCATGCATTTCGGCACTCGTTTGGAAGGCGAATACGGCCCTTTCAGTGGCGGCATCGAGCTGCGCTACGCCTTTGACCAAAACCGCTTCCGCGGCGGCTTCCGCAGCGAGGGCTACACCGATCCCTACACCCTCCTCAACGCCGACTTCACCTACCAGCTCTTCAAAAACGAACGCTACGACGTCAGCCTCACCCTCCAGGCCACCAACCTCCTCGACGCCGACGCCCGCCAAGCCACCTCCTTCCGCAAAGACGTGGCTCCCATGCCCGGTCGCGGCTTCAGCGTCGGCATGCAGGTGCGGTTTTAATGCCGGAGCTGTGTTCGGATGGCGGCAGGATGGTTAACAGGATGGAGGTGCTTTTGCGCCCAAAATGCCAGAGCAGTCCCAGTGACTGCTCTCCTGAAGCTTTTTGCGAATGCGATGCAGGGCCACGCGGACGGCTCCAGGCGTGAGCTGGAGTGCGGTGGCGGTTTCAGCGGCGGTTTCGCCTTCGATGAGCTGGCGCTCGATCAGTTCGCGCTCGTGCGGCGGGAGCTTGGCGAGGGCGGCATGGAGCGCGGACCGCTTTTCATGCTGCATCGCTTCATGGTCGGGTGAGCTTGAGTACGGGAGCTCTGTGTCGTCGATGTCCTGCGCGGCTCCGTCAAACACGGCACTGAGCTTGTGCCGATGGCACCAGTGGCGGCGGAGCTTGGCGCAGGTGTGGCGGGTGACGCCGCTGAGCCAGTGGGCGAAGGGTTTTTCGGGACGGAAAAGGTGCAGTTTGTTAAACACGCGCAGAAAGACCTCCTGCACGGCATCCTGCTCCATCTCGGCGGGGACTCCCCAGCGGCGAGCGGTGCCGAGCACCTGGCTGCGGTGCTCATCCACGAGCCAGGCGGCGGCGGATTGGTCACGCTGGTTCAGCCAGGCGGCGATGGCGCTTTCGGCAGTGGGAGTCATTCGCCTCAGGGTGTGGTGACTTGGATGCGCATGAAGACTTTTTGCTCTCCGGTGGCGGGCACGCGGTAGAGGTGCAACGGCGGTGTGGCGCTGTTGGGCACGGGATGCCAGTCGGTCGGGGCCATCGTGGTGGAGTATTCGGCTCCGTAGCTGATGCCGGTGACGCCGAGGGGCTGAGTGAAGCCCATTTCAAAGAAGGTGCCGTTCATGCCGCCCTGCGGCAGTTGATGCGTGCTGCTGCCGCTCGGATTCATGTCGAAGGCGTATTCGAGGAGGTTCGGGATACCGTCGTGGTCGGCATCCGCCA
>JBEIGR010000370.1:0-5840 GCA_040381795.1 Verrucomicrobiaceae bacterium
CCTTCACGGATCGCATCCTGCCCGCTCTGGATCGCTTCAAGCCGGAAGTGATCTTCATCTCCGCCGGCTTCGATTCCCGCATCGACGATCCATTGGGCCAATTTCGCCTCACCGATGCGGATTTCATCACCCTCACCCGCCACCTTCTCGAAGCCTCCCGCAGGCACTGCGAAGGCCGCCTCATCTCCGTGCTCGAAGGTGGCTACAACCTTGGCGGCCTCGCCAAAGCCGTGACCGTGCATGTGGGTGAGTTGCGAAACGCGTGAAGTCTGGTTCCAAGAAAGACATTACACTTACCACGCGGCACCTGCCAAAGTGTTTGCCGCAGAGCAGAGGACGCAGAGATGAAACAGAAGGAAACCTCGGCGTCCTCTGCCTCTTTGCCACTTTGCGGCAAAAACGAATGTGGGAATGGCCTGCGAACGACTCCAAGCAGGCCGGATAGTTCGGCGATGGAGCCTTTTCGATGGGAGGCGGCTGCCCCTCCGAACACATCCGCCCTACGCTTCTCGGCTCAGGCGAGAAACCGTTCCGCCATGGCGATATCTCCCGGAAGGGTGATCTTGGGATTCGGTGTGTTGTTTTCGAAGACAAAGACCGGCTCGCCGAGATGCTGGAGGGCGGAAACTTCATCGGTGACGAGCACGCCATCCCGCAGCACGGCCTCGTAGGCGCGGCGGATGAGGTCCTGACGGAAAATCTGCGGGGTTTCCATGACCCAGGCATGGTCACGCTCGATGGAGCCGGTGATGCGGCCTTCGGCATCGGCACGTTTCATGGTTTCAGTGACGCGGCGGGCGCAGGCGACCGCGCCTTTGAAACGAGCAGCTTCGATGCATCGGGAGATTTGCCCATCATCGACGAGCGGTCGTGCGCCATCGTGAATGGCGATGACATCACAATCCGCCGGAACGGCATCAAGGCCGGCTTTGACGGAAAAATGCCGCTCGGTGCCTCCGGGGATGATGTGAGCCAGTTTGGGCACGTCCCATGTTTTGGCTACTTCAGCCACTTCATCACCTGCGACGAGGATGATGGTGGAGACTCCGTCACAGGCGCCAAAAGCACCCAAAGTGCGGAGCAGCACAGGCTCGCCACCGAGCGGAGCGAGCAGCTTGTTGAAGCCCATGCGGCGGCTGCTGCCAGCGGCGACGATGATGACGGCGCAGCGGCTCATGCGAAATCAGGCGAGGCGTTTGGTGACTTCGGAGGAGAGCGTTTTACCATCGGCACGGCCAGCGGCACGCTCTTGGAGCACTTTCATCACGGCTCCCATCTCCTTCTTCGAGGTGGCTCCGACTTCGGCGATGACGGCTTCGACGAGTTTCACCAGATCCTCCGCACTCATGGCGGCGGGCAGATATTTTTCGAGCACGGCGATCTCGGCCTTTTCGATATCGGCGAGGTCCTGGCGGTTCGCCGACTCGTAGCTGGCGACGCTGTCCTGGCGTTTTTTGATCTCTTTGCGCACGACGGCGAGGGCATCGGCATCGGCGAGTTCACCTTCGGCACCGAGCTTTTCGATGGCGGCATACTTGATGGCAGATTTGAGGCCACGGACGACGTTGAGAGCCACGGTGTCCTTGGCCTTCATGGCGGTCTTGATGTCTTCGGTGAGTTGGGCAGTGAAGCTCATGGGGTTGGGAAAGGTTGGATGGGTTAAACGCGGGCGGCTTTAAAGCCCGGATCACTGGCGAGTGAAAGCGTTTTATCAGGCCAGCAGTCGCGGGAGGAAAATGATGGCCCCCACCGCCGCTGCCGCGAGGCTGGCGGCGAGCACCGCGCCTGCAGCGGCATCCTTGACCACTCGAATGGCCTCCTCGCGTTCCATCGAGACACGATCGGCGAGGCGTTCGATGGCGGTGTTGAGCAGTTCAGCCGCCCAGACGAGGCCGCAGGAAATCAAAATGGCGCACCACTCCCAGCGCTCGATTTGAAGCACGAATCCGAGCACGATCACGATGAGCGTGGCGAGAGCATGAACGCGGAGGTTTCGCTGCGTGCGAAGCCCAAAGACGATACCGCGAAACGCATGGGCGAAACCCTGGAGAAAGGCTCGCAGCGCAGCGGGGCGGTCACTCATGAATGGGGGCAGGTTTACTGGCCGGAGGGGGCGGCGGCACCTTTGGATGGATCCATGGCCGTGCGTAGCTCGGCGACCCAGCGGGGTGCATCAGGATGGCCTTGATAGGCAGTGATATGATCGAGCATATCTTTCATCGCATTGAGCGGGGTGGGACCATTGCGCAGGAGGTAATTGGCGCGGTCCCATTTGAGTTCCGGCAGCTCTTGCTGGCCCCAAATCATGAATTCAGGCTCTGGGAGCATGCCTTTGCGCAGGGCGGTCTCTGCGGAGATGCGGGTATCAAACTGGGCGGCTAAGGTTTCGGGATTCTTTTCCTTCACACGAGGCAAAATGAAGCGTTCCCACATATCGGCGAAGTCCACGGGACGAGTGGCCCAGTCACCTCCAACCTGGAGGAAGCGCTCAATCTGATAGGCCTGGGCGATGACGCTGCCGCCGACATCACGGCTGAGGAACTGGCCGGAGCGGCCTTTGAGCTTTTCGGCGTTTGCGACGACATCCTGAATGTAAGCGGCAAGCTTGGGGAGAAGGTTGCCACGGTCCTCGGGCTTCGTCTCGCGAGCTTCGAGGGTAAGAATCATGTACTGAATGTGCAGTCGGGCGGCGGTGCCCATGTCACCATCCTGGTCCTCCGCTTTTTTATCGGTGCGGCGCTCGGCATTGCGATCCATCTGCTCCTTACGCGCACGCTCCTCGGCCTTGTCGAGAGCTTTGCGTTCGACGTTCACGAGCTTTTCGCTTTCGAGGAGGAGGTTCAGTGCCGCTGTATCACTGGCGATGGCGGAGCGGAGCTTTTGGGTGACGGCACTGAGGGCATCGCCGCGCTTGTCCTGAATTTGCTTTTCGAGCAGAGCGAGCTGCTTGGAGATGATTTCGATCTGCTCGGGCTTGAGGGAGATGCTGGGTAGCGGGGCCTGGGGCACCGGAGGCTGCTCAGGACGGCCGCCGCCTCGCTGGGCGAAGGCGGGAGCAGCAGAGAGAATCAAACCGGCGAGAAGGAGGCTGGGAAACTTCATGGTGATGGAGAGGTGGTTGGTTCTAAACCGCCGCTGAAACGAATGGAAGCGGGAAAAAGTTAGCGGGAATGCTTTTGAGGCATTCTGAAATGGAGGGCATGCAACCGGGCATTGCCAGCGGCCAATCGCGGCCTAACCTCGCCCTCCATGAAATTGCATCATTTTGCGCTCGCTTTGCTGACGCTGCTCGTCGGCGTCACCGGATACCTCGCCTGGGAGGGCCAGCAGGAGGCTCGCGGGCAAAAGCAGGAGCTGGAATTCATGCGCAAGCAGCTCGATGCCCGCGAGGCAGCCTACCCGAAGAAGCCGGTGAGCGCCTTTGCCCCCATGTCCACTGCACCCGTGGTGGCACCCACGGTTCCCACGACGGCCACGAGCACGCCCGCGCCGATCACTGCCTCCTCGCCAGACAGCATGCCTGCCCAGCTCACCACGCTGCAAAAGCAAGTGCTCGGCATGCCGGTGCTGGCAAAGATTACGCAGGTGGAAATGGACCAGGGCTTTGTGGTGGTGAACGCGGGCAAGAACAAGCAGTTCACCAAGGGCCAGAAGTTTGACGTGCGCCGTAGCGATAGCGTGGTGGGCCGCGTGGCCATCTCCGAGGCCATCGAAGAAAAAGAAGCCGTGGCGGACATCGATCCACTGATGCGCCTGCCCGGCGTGAGCATTCAGGTGGGTGATGAATTGATCCTTCCGGTGACGAAGTAATTTCCCACATGCCCCGCCAGGACCGCATTGATCTTCTCCTCGTCCGCCGCGGGCTGGTGCCCTCACGCGAGCAGGCAAAGCGGCTCATCATGGCGGGTGAGGTCTTCGTGGCGCAGCGAAAGATCACCCAGCCCGGCTGGCTAGTGCCGATGGACAGTGAGATCCTCGTGCGGCAGCCGCAGAAGTTCGTCGGGCGTGGTGGATTGAAGCTCGAAGGTGCCTTGGAGAGCTTCGGCATCGATGTGGCCGGCCTCACGGCGATGGACATCGGCGCTTCCACCGGCGGCTTCACCGACTGTCTCCTTCAACGAGGAGCCGCGAAGGTCTTCGCCTTTGATGTTGGCACGAATCAACTCGCCTGGAAAATCCGTAGCGATCCGCGAGTGGTCAGCCGGGAGAAATTCAACGTGCGTCACATGTGCCGGGAAGACGTCGGCGAGGAGGTGGATCTCATCGTGGCGGATGTGTCCTTCATCTCCCTCACGCTGGTGCTTCCACCGGCCTTTGAAGTGCTGCGTCCGGGCGGTCAGGCGGTGGTGCTGGTGAAGCCGCAGTTTGAGCTTTCGCCGGAGGAAGTGGGCAAGGGCGGCATCGTCCGCGAGCCCGAGCTGCATGCAAAAGCCTGCGCCAAGATCGAGACCTTCATCCGGGCCAATCCAGCTCTCGAATGGCTGGGCCTCATCGAGTCCTCCATCCAAGGCACCGAGGGAAATCGCGAGTTCCTGGCGCACTTCCGCCGGGTGGGGTGAGTCCACGGTCAGAACCCGCAGGGAACCGGGGACAATGACCTATTTCAACAACCCGGTATCCGTGAGCCATTCGACGAGGCGCTGGGGCCAGCGGGAGGCAGGCAGGCTCAAGGCAGGCTGACACGCACGCGTCCGAAACAACTCGGACTCAGGATAGGATCGATGGGTTCCACATAGATAACGCGTTCCCAGAAGGGACTGATAGGAAGAACGACGGGCGTGACGGTGAGCGGCTGCCAGGAGGAGGCCTCCAGTGTGCTGCTTTTCTCCGGGGTGTAAACAAGCCCGCTGCCACGGCGGCGGAGGAATTCATAGCGGAAGACCGCCGTGGGGAAGGAGGACTGTCTGCCGATGCTGGGCAGGCCGGAGTGACCAGTGCCAGGGATGAGTTGGTGGCGGTCTGGAGCCTCGGGATCCAGGTTGAAGGCGTATTTCAGGAGATTCGCGACGCCGTCATGATATGGCGCGGCCTGGAGAGCACGATCCGGCGAGGTGGCGGGCATCCAGGCATCGTAACCACTGGCGGGTGTGATGCCCTGGCCGATGAGGGCGAGCTGAAACGGACTCTCATCGGCATCGTTGCTTGTGAGACTGAAGGCAGCGGACCGCCCACCGAGGGCGGTGGGCGCAAAGCGAAGGGTGATGAATCCCTCTTCTCCAGGTGCCACCGAGGAAGGCGGGGCAGTAATCAGACTGAAATCATCAGCCTGGGGGCCTGCGAGGCTGGCTGAGAGCCCGTTGAGAGGGCCGGTGCCGAAGTTGCGGATGGTGAAAACATGGTCCGCCGTGGCTCCAGGGAGGAACGCCCCCAAATCGACCTGCGAGCTGCCACTGAGCAGGGGGATGCCAGCGGTCTGTTCGAGGGCGATTTCGGCAAAGAGCACGTTGGAGAGCACCTGCACCTCCTCGATGGCCCAGTTTCCCATGCCAGACGGTGCCGCCGCCTGCCGCCAGCGGAAGCGCGTGGTGGCGCTGCGGGCTTCATGGGGGAGCTCGACGGTGATTGGACGCCAGATTTGATTCGTGAACGGGCCGCCGAGCCGGGTGTAGGTGAGGCCATCCGTGGAGTATTCGAGCACCGGTTCCAGCCCGGTGTCGATCTGTCGCCATCCAGTATTGTAGCCACGGGCGAGCACGATTTTGAAGCGTAACAAGCCGCCGAAACGGGTATCGAGCGGGATGGTGCTGGCGGAGTGGTCCAGGCTGCTCGATCCGCCAAAGGTCATCACATTGCCCGTGGCACCGGGGCCGGTGGTATTCCAGATGGGGCTGGCGGTCACA
>JBEIGR010000371.1:0-5839 GCA_040381795.1 Verrucomicrobiaceae bacterium
CAAGGCGAGCACGGCATCCACACCCGTGCTGCTGCGCAGGTTGGCAAGGAAAGTGACCAACCGCACGGCCTGCTGCTTGCGGCGGTCGTTGTAGGCGCCTTGACCGTCGTTTTGATCCAAATCCGCGCCAGTGGCACCAGTGGAGCTTTTCGATTTGAAGTGGTTCACGCAGGCGATGAAGCGTGCATCGGTGCTGACTTCTGTGAAGACCACGGCGAGCGGCCAGCGATTCCAAACAGCATCACCATCGGTGTGGCTGATGGCATCGGGGCGCACGGTGGCAGGCTTGTAGATCATCGCCACGCGGATAAGATCGCCTCCGGTGCCGGATGGCTCGGGCACGCGAGCATACACGGTGGCACCAAGAGCGGCATTGAGTGCGGTGAGCAGGCTGTCGAGCGCCACTGTGCCGTTGTTTTCGATCTCCATGAGCCCGATGACATCCGCGTTGAGGCCGGTGATCTGAGCGACGAGCTTTTGCTGCTGCCGCGTGAATTCGCCACTGAGGGCCGCGCCGCGTGAACCGAGCGTGGTGAAGTAGTTCAAGCAGTTCATGCCAGCGATTTTCAAGCGTCCGCCGACCACCGGAGCTGTCGCGGGGCGTGGATTCGTGTCGATGAAGGCGACAGGTGCAGTGGGCTGGATCTTGTTCACGCCATTCGCATAGCTGAAGAAGCCGGTGACGCTGCCGGTGGCGTCTCCGCGACGCCTTGTCTGCTGGGCATTCACATAGGGCATGGGTGCGGGATTGCTCAAAAGGCTGCCGTCATCCAACACGAGCTGGCGGCGGGTGTTGAGGCTTTCCTGGGCCGAGATGGCCGCCACGTTGCTGGTCCCGCTGCTACTGGTGCCGCTGGCAAGCGAATCATTCGGATCGAGACTCTCCGTGGGGCTTTCGATGGGGCCGCCGGAGGAAAGCACCAACTGCCCGGCCGTGCCGAGCTGCCGGTTATCCGTCACAGTGAGGGTTTGGGTAAACTGCACAAGCATGCCTTCATGTCGTTCAAAGCCGGAGGTGCTGCCCGGCGGCATGGTGAGACTCACCGGCGCTGGCAGTGAGGCCGAGCCAGTCTTCAAAATGAAGGAGGGATTGATGAGCGAGGTCACGGCACTGACCTCCGCCACGCTGCCAGTGACTCGCACCACCTCCCCCGGCGAGACATCGTAGCTGCCATCATCACTCACGAAGATGCCTTCGGAGGTGGCGGCATCCGCATCCTGGTCCGCCGGACGTTCTTGAAGGTAAAAGCCGTTCAAAGCGTTCGAGCCTTGGAAGTCACCGGTGACGACGGCTTCGATGGTCACCACGGCACCGACCATCGGGCTCGTCACGACATTGCTCTGTATGGCATGAATGCGGGTGATAATGGGCGGCGGCCCTGCTTCGGCAGAAAAGGAGAAGTCATCCACGGCCAGCGCATCGTCGCTGCCAGCATCATCCACATCGGACCAACGCAGCACGAGAGTCTGCCCAGGCCCCCAAGGCACCTCGGTGACGCTGGCGGATAGGCTCACGCGATTCGCCGCCGCATTGCCATCAAGCGCCGCCGCCGTGGCACTGGTGATCGGCGAGGTGAAACTCAAGGCGCTCAATGTATTGAAACTGCCGCTTGTGATGCTCGTGCTGCCGATGGCATAGGCAAAGGTCAGTGTATTCGCCACGCCACCTCCGACACGCCATTGCTCGCCCGTGTAGCTCAGCGTGAAGCGGGTGAGTGGGCCGCCGGTGTTGTTCACTAGCACGAGGCCAGCCCGTCCCACGTAGCCCGAGCTAGCCAGCATACCCAGCGCCCGATCCGACTGCGTGCCGGTGCCATTCGAGAGATGCGAGGCGGTCGAGCTGGCTCCGGCATCGGCGCGGATTCTTGCTGCCGTGGTGCTGCTCACTGGCGCGATGCTCCACCCACTCACGCCCGAGGCATTCAATGGCGAGGCGGTCAGCTCCGCCGCCCCATTGCTGGGATAGGTGAAGGAACCCGACGCGGGCAAAGAATCAAAATTTTGCCCCAACGTGCCTCCGGTGTAGCTCAACTGCGCCCACGCGGAAATCGCGCCGAGGAGGCAGAAGGCTGAACTCAGGAGGAAAAGACGCACGGTAATCCTGAGATCATGACAGGCCGCGCTCGTTCGGGCAATGTTTTCCCCGAATCGGGCTCCACCGCTGGAATGCATGGGACATTCCCACATGAGCGGAAAAGGTCACCCTCAAGACCCGTAGTCTCTCCCATGCCCATTCACCTCAGTTCCCGACGCCATTTTCTAGGACAACTCGGAGGCGCGGCCATCTTGACGCAGGTGGCAGCCTCACCAACGGCCGAGGTCGATGATGGCTTGATCGCCGTTTTGAATGACACGCACATCGGAGCCCAGCAATCGCCCACCGCAGCGATCCAGATGAACCTGGGAAAGACCATCGACTGGCTGCTCGCCCTGCCGAAGAGACCGGCAGCGGTCGTCATCAATGGCGATCTCGCCCTGAAGGACGGCCAACGCGGGGATTACGAACGCTTCGCGACCCTCATTGCCCCTTTGCAGCGGGCGGGTGTGCCCCTGCACCTGACGATGGGCAATCATGACGACCGCGCCGTGTTTTATGACGTGCTCAAAGAGGATGCCTCCGCCGTGAACTCGAAGCACCTCAGCCTCGTGGAACTGCCCGGGATGAACTTGTTTCTACTCGACTCGCTCAAGGCCACCATGATCACTCAGGGACTCCTCGGTGGGGAACAACTCGTGTGGCTGACGAAGCTGCTAGATCAGCATGCCGACAAACCTGCGCTCCTCTTTGCCCATCACAATCCCCGGCTCGGGGGTGATCCGATTCACTTCCCCGGTGGCCTTGAGGACTCCGAAGAGCTTTGGCAAATCCTCGCGACCCGAAAACAAGTCAAAGCCTACCTTCACGGCCACATTCATCATCGAAACTTCTTCCAACACGAGGACATTCATATCCTCAACACAACTGCGACCTCCTACGTGGCCGACAAGAAAACCTCCACCACGGGCTGGACCATGCTACGACTCACGCCCGGTGGAGCCGAGGCGACAACGCACACGCATCAGCCTGATCACGCCTGGAATGGCCTCAAGGTGGAACTGAAGTGGCGCACCTCATGAAAAGGCCTGAGTGCTTCACCGGCTTCAACCGATCTCGATCGGCTTCGCCAGCGAGAAGCGCTTCTGAAGCCACACGAGGCCGAAGAAGAATTTCAGCCGCCACCAGGTGCCAAACGTCATCTCAGGGCACCCCGCGAGCACGCAATTGATGGCACACACCACGCGGAAGCGGTTGTTTGGCTGGAAGAAGAGCTGCGCGAAGTGCTTCGTGTAGAATTTTTCAATGAACTGCCAGAAGCGTCCGACATGCTTGTTCGTGGCTTTTTCATAGCTCTTCATTGCTGAAGTCATCGTGCAGCCAGCCGCGAGCGCCTCATGCACCACTCGGGCACCATTCTGAGCGCTGTGCATGGCCAGCATCACGCCGCTGGAGAAGATGGGATCAATGAAGCCTGCGGCATCACCCACACGCACCACGCGGTCGGAGACGAGCTTTTTGTTCGTGTAGGAGAAATCGCTCAGCACATGGCCCTGCGTAATCGCCTTGGCATTCAGCATGCGATCACGCACGGCTGCGGTGGAGGTCACGGCCTCGTCAAAGACGGCCAGCGGCTCCTGCTTCAGCTCTTTGAAGTCATTCAAGTCGAGCACGAGGCCCACACTGACCTTGTCATCCGCCAGCGGGATCATCCAGAACCACGAGTTCTTGCGACGCACGATGAGGATGTCCCCCTTTTCCTCGCCCTCGGTCATCTGCACGCCGCTGTAGTGACCGAAGATGGCGATCTTTTTGTGGCCCGGGTAATATTCGCGGAGCTTCTCGCGGTTGGCGGTGAAATTGTTCAGGCCGCTCGCATCGACGAGGAAGGATGCCGTGACTTCCTGCTCACTGCCGTCCTTGGCTTTCACACGGAGGGTGACGCGTTCTTTTTCCACCTGATGGCTCGTGACGAGCGTTTCCTCACGCACCTCGACACCGAGCTCCTCGGCGTGACGGAGCAGGATGTCGTCAAACTTGGACCTCTCCACCTGAATGGCCTCCGGAAACTCCGTGAACGAGCCGCGGGAGAAATTCAGTCGCGTGTGCATCGAGCCATCGCCCATCCAAAACTGCGCTCCGCGCTTGGTCATGAACCCGGCGGCCTGAATTTTGTCCCAAACGCCGAGTTCGTCAAAAATGGGGCGGTTGTATGGCAGGAGCGATTCACCGATGTGAAAGCGCGGAAACTTCTCTTTTTCGACCAGCAGCACCTTTCGTCCGGCCTGGCGCAGCGTCATGGCCGCCGTGGCTCCGGCGGGGCCGCCGCCAATGATGATGGCATCGTAGTCGTTTTGCATGGGGTATGAGATGAGATGCTCTTTTTTGCCTGCCGGAGCAAGCATGGAAATGCGAAGGAATGCGCTTGGTTTGCTATTTGATGACGGCAAAGCTAAGTCCGCAACATGTCCCTAGATTTCCAATCTCGCGTCGCCGGCATGCTGCACGGCAGTTTCATCGCCGAAGCCCTCTCTCTTGGAGTTCACTGGATCTACGATCCCGAGGTGATCGTGCGCCGCCATGGCCGCGTCACGGGGTACCATGCGCCTGGAGCCGAGTCGTATCATCCTCGCAAGCAGGCAGGTGCCCAAGGCCATGCCGGGGATCAGGCACTGCGCCTGCTGGCCTTTCTGCATCGCGAACGACGCTGGGAAGCCGCCGCCTTCCTCGCCGATTGGCAGGCGATGTGGCCCGACTACGACGATTATGTGGACAAGGCCACCAAGGGCACGCTGGCTCATCTTCAGGCGGGTGCCACGCCCGCCACGAGCGGCACGGCCTCGGATGAACTCGCTGGTCCGGCCCGCATTGCACCGCTGATGGCGTTTTTGGCTGAGAGACCTGAATCAGAAGCTGTTGCCGCTGCCATCGAGCAAACGGTGCTCACGCATCGTTCGCCAGAGACGATCGAATGTGCGGAATTCCTCGCCCGGGCCTCCCACCGGCTTTTGCATGGGGCCACGCTTTCCGAGGTGATCGCTCAAACCGCTCCGAAATGGGCACTTGAAGCCGCTGAGGCTGCGAAAGGCCCTGATGCCATCGGCACCCTCGGACGTGCCTGTCCCATTCCGCAGGCTCTTCCGGCCGTTTTGTGGTTCGTGAAGCATCACGGACACGATTTCGAGCTCGCCAGCATTGAGAACGCCATGGCTGGGGGTGATAACTGCGCCCGCGCCTTGGTGCTCGGAATCCTGCTGGGAGCCGCACATGGCCTCGACGCCATTCCCCTCGCTTGGCGTGAAGGTTTGCTGGCACGAAAGGAGCTGCACAGCTTTCTCGCCGGCCAATGAACCAGCAAGACACTGCCTGCCACGTCGTTTCCGTTTAACCATGAGTTCCTCACGCACCTCACGCCGCCACTTCCTCGCCAGTGGAGCCGCCGCAGCGGCCAGCCTGGGTTTCCCGGCCATCACTCGCTCTCGTTCGCCGAATGCGAAGCTCAATCTCGTCTTCATCGGCGTGGGCGGTCGCGGCGGCGGCAATCTCTCCAGCATCAGCGGCATCCCCATGGCGCTGCCGAAGAAAAAGGACGGTGCCGACCCGAAGTCACCGCCCCCTACCCTGCCCTCCGCCGCCGATGCCGCTGAAAACATCGTCGCGCTTTGCGATGTGAATGCGCAGAACCTCGACTTCGCCGCCAAATTCCATCCCGGTGCGCAGACCTTCCGCGACTTCCGCAAGCTCTACGACACGCTGAAGGCCAGCGAGATCGATGGCGTCGTCGTCAGCACCACCTATCACACG
>JBEIGR010000372.1:0-5817 GCA_040381795.1 Verrucomicrobiaceae bacterium
ATGAGTGACGCGAACTGGGGATGGCATATGAACGACTCCTTCGATGAGCTGGGCTTTCTTCACGCCGGGCATGTCCTCGTAACGGCGGAGGAACTCGGTCAGTGTGAGCATGTCGCCATTTTCGAGCGGCGGAAGGACAGCAGGTGCCCGGCGCGGCAGGGCGCGGGCACGGCGAGCAGGTGAACGGACGGCGATCATGCTGGATGATGCCATGCGGCATGGCAGGTTGCAATCCTGATCCCCGAGTGCTCCAATTTTGAACGTTTCCGACGCCTCTCACCGGCGCGTCACACAAAAAACACGGTCACGGCCCTTTCCAAGAGGGTTTCGCCTGCTAGCGTGCCGGTTCGCTCGTGACGGATTTGTCGCGGGCGTGAACCACGCCGCATGCCCAACCTGACTGAATCCATTCCCACGCTGCTTTTGCAGTTCGACTCACGCCTGCGCCAGGAGGCGGAGCGGCTCGTCGATGATGATGCGGTGAAGGGCATCGACCTCCTCGAAGACGAGATGATGGCGGAGGTGAAGCTGGACAAGCAGGGGGCGAACGTCCGCTGGCTGCAAACGCCGCGTGGCTGGCTGGGTGAGTGTGATGTGGGTGAAAAGGCGCTGGATGATCTGGCGCTGTGCGCCTCGCTCGTGGCGGTGCAGCGTCGTGAAGCACGCGGCACGCTGCCGGTGCCACATGCGGCGGAGGAGGACTTTGAAAACTTCATCACGGAGAAGCTCGGACGCCCGCTCACCACGGATGAGGAGAACTACCTCGCGAAGGTGGAGAAGCGCTATGAGCGCGTCACGCTGACGGGCAAGATTTTCGACCAGGACATGGTGCGCCTGCATGCGAAGTGGCAGATCAAGACCACGGAGCCGATCACCCTGTGGCCGGAGCAACCGAAGACACTGCGGCAGTTTTGGAATTTCATCGCCGTGGCGCTGGCGGATAAGGGGCTCGTCGTGCCGGCTTTCCTGCGCGGCATCGCGGATGTGGAGGGCACACGGGATTCGCTGAAGGACTGGCGGCATGAGAGCACGGTGCCACAGTGGCGGGCACGCATCCGGCAGTTCAATGAATCGCGCATCGCGAAGATGCCGCCGCGCATCCGCTCGCTGGAGTTTCGCCTGATGGTGAATGTGCATGAGGCACGCCTTCAGATGCGTGATCTGGGCAAGGAGGAGTCCGAATTTGCGAACGTACATCCGCTGGAGGTGGATCGCTATGGGAAGCAGTTGCGCGAGGGATTGATCAGCACCTCGGCGGCCTCTGAGCTGCTGCTGCACGCCTGCATGAGCCAGAGCGAGGGCGGAGCCGCTGGACCTTTCCGCCTGGAAGGCGAGGCGCATGGAGCCTGGCTCGCCGGGTTGTTTCAAAAGGTGGCGATGCAAGAGCTAATTCTCACGCGTGACGAGGTGCCCTTTGAGCGCATCGAGGAGTCGCTGCTGTGGGCCAGCCGGGAGAGCGATGATGGCCGCCAGCTCCTGCTGAGGCTCGTCACCGCTGCCGGGGAGGCTGCACCGCTGCCGCTGCGCATCCTGCGGGGTGTGGACACGCTTTATCTTTCCGCTGATCACTTCTTTAATGGCCCGCCGTGGCTGGGAGATGAGTCTTTGATCGAAAATGAGATCACGATGCCCATCGATGCCATCGCATCGCCCGAGGGTATCACCTTCCTCAGCGGCCTGGAGGTGCCTGTACCGCCTGGAATTGCCTCACGCGTCAAGCATGAGGCCTTGCGCGTCAAAATCACCGCCGCGTGCAAGGCCCGTTCCCCCTCCGGCGGTGGCACGGAGTATGCCACCTTCAAGCTCGAAGCCATCGGTGCCGATGCTCGGGCCCGTGAGGTGCTCACTCCGCGTGGTTGGTCGCCCCTCGTCCGCGATGTCGAGGATGGCGAAGAGATCATTGTGCGTGACCGCGATGCGCTGCGCACCGCGGAGCGCATCGTGCAGGAAGGCCGCTTCGCTTGGGACTTCGAATCCAGCAGCTTCCGCTATCGCATGGCGAAGGATTTCCCGGAGTGGTTTCATCAGTGGGGCACCACACTGCCCGAAAACATCGACCTCGATGCCGATGAGCAGCTCATCACCATCTTGGCGGATCCGCTCATCGCCCGCGTGCGCCTCGAGGCGAAGCAGGGCGGTGATATCGACTGGCTGGATCTGCGCATTGTTTTCGACATCGAAGGCGCTGATTTGAAGCCCGCTGACATTCGCCGCCTCCTCGCCGCGAAAGGTGAGCACGTCCGTCTCGCCGATGGTTCCTGGCGTCGTGTGAAGCTGGAGCTGAGCGATGAGCAGATCGCCATGCTCGACAGCCTCGGCATTGATTTGGAGGCCGAGGGCAGTGACACGCATCGCCTGCACTGGCGGCAGCTCGCGCAGGAAAAGGCCGTGGAGGTCGTCAATCCGAAGGCCTGGGAAAAAATCGTCCAGCGCATGGAGGAGGCCAAGCTCGACAGCAATCCGCCCGTGCCGCCCGAGCTCACCGTCACGCTACGCCCCTATCAGGTCGAAGGTTATCAATTCCTCACCTACCTCACGCTGAACCGCTTTGGCGGCATTCTCGCGGATGACATGGGTCTCGGTAAGACCCTGCAAGCCATCGCCTGGGTGCTGTGGCTCAAAGGCCGCAAGCCCGAAGGCGGCCCGCATCTGCCGATCCTCGTTGTGTGCCCGAAATCCGTGCTCGATGTGTGGGCGCTGGAGTTCAAAAAAGGTGCTCCACACCTCCGCGTGCTCGTTTTGCATGATCGCGACCTTTTCGATATCAAAACCGTGCAGGAGCAGATCGATGTGCTGGTGCTCAATTACGCCCAGCTTCGCAGTTTCGGCGAGGAACTGGCTCTCATCCGCTTCCTGGCCTGCATCCTCGATGAAGGTCAGCACATCAAGAATCCCGACTCCCAGACCGCCCGAAGCGCCCGCGGTCTTCGTGCGGACAACCGCCTCGTTTTGAGCGGTACACCGCTCGAAAACCGCCTCCTCGACCTTTGGAGCCTCATGACCTTCGCCACGCCAGGGGCGCTCGGAGATCGCAATTACTTCCACCGCAACTTTGACCGCCGCAAAGACACCAAAGCCAGCGAACGCCTCGCCGCACGCCTGCGGCCGTTTTTGCTCCGCCGCACCAAATCTCAAGTCGCTCGCGATCTGCCTTCGAGGACGGAAGAAACGCTCATCAGTGAGATGAGCGGCCGCCAGGCCGAGCTCTACAAAGAAGAACTCGCCCGCGCCCAGATGCTCGTGCTCAGCAGCAGCGGCTTCGACATGGTGAACAAGCGCCGCTTCGCTCTTTTGCAGGCTTTGACGCGTCTCCGCCAGATCTGCTGCCATCCCAGCCTCGTCGATAAAACCGCTGAGAACGAGGAAAGCGCCAAACTCACCGCCACGCTTGAACGGATCGAGGAGTTGCACGCCGAAGGGCACAAGGTGCTGCTCTTCAGCCAGTTCGTCAGCATGCTCAAAATCATTCGCACGAAGCTGGAGGAGATGAAATTGCCCTTCCACTGGCTCACCGGCGCCAGCACGGACCGTGCGAGCATCGTGAAAGCCTTCCAGGAGGACGAAAACGCCAGTGTGTTCCTGCTGAGCCTCAAAGCCGGTGGTAGCGGTCTCAATCTCACTGCCGCCAGTTACGTCATCCTCTACGATCCGTGGTGGAACCCCGCCGTCGAAAACCAAGCCATCGACCGTGCCCACCGCATCGGCCAGACGCAGCCCGTGATCGCCTACCGCATGCTCACCCGCAGCACCATCGAGGAAAAGATCATGACCCTTCAGCAGAAGAAAAACCTCATGATCAGCAACGTCCTCGGCGAAGGCGGCTTCACAAACCTGCTGCAGAAGGAAGACTTCGAATTCCTCTTCGATATTGAGGCGCAGAGGGTGTGAGGACCATCACTTGAGCGGCAATCGCAATTTGGTCAGGATGAACTCATCCATTTCATCCGTCTTTTCACGGATGGCTTTTTTGTCACCGATTCTCAAGATGTTGTAGAGATTCATCTTCTCATCGTCAGACACCGCATCGCACCACTGGTCAAAAAGGTTTCTCGGCATGTAAAAGATCGGTCCCGGCGAGCCATGTGCGAACATGTTGCCGGCAAGCAAGTATGTCGTCGTACCTCGAAAGCTGACCCACTTATGATCGAGCACAGAAGCATGGTTGCTCTCCAAAAACTCCTCCAGCCTCGATTTTCGGTAGTAGTGGCCCGTTTCAACAAGACCAAACCAAGTGTTCCACTCTTTGAATGAGCCTGTGAAGTCACAAAAGTGGCCGTGCTCGGTGCGAACAGGCAAAAAAGCCGCAATGAACAGGAGGCAGACCAAGATAAGTAGACGTTGGACCCATTTCATCATGTTGAAGTTAACAGTCAGAGACTTACCGCCTTCATCACCGCACGCGGATTCGACCGGGCGACGCGCAGGAGGGTCAAGGCAGCCCCTGTGGGCTTGCGGCGGCCTTGTTCCCACTGGTGGAGGGTGCGGATGCTGACGCCGAGAAGCGTGGCGAAGTCCTTTTGCGTCACTTTGAGCGCCGCACGGGCATCCTGGGCCAAACGGGCCGCTTCTTTCTCGACGTTGGATTTACGCAGGGGCTCCGGTTTCAGAGCGGTGCGACGCACACTGCCGTCCGGGAGCTTTTCGATCTTCCAGGCACGCGAAGGAGCCAGTTTGCCGCTGCGCAGCGCGGCGATCTCAGCGTGGATGGCGTTCAGTTCGGAGGTTTTCATGGTTTGATTTGGCGGAGGATGTTTTTGATTTCGTCGGCTGAGAGATTCTCCTGTTCGTTCTTGGCGTAGCAGCGGGCGAGAATGATCACATCATCTTCAGTCACCCAGTAGTAAATGATGCGCAGGCCGCCCCGTTTGCCACGACCCGAGCCACGCCAGCGAACTTTACGCAATCCACGACCGGAGGGAATCACATCCCCGGCGTCCGGGCGATCCATGAGATGAAGCTGAAGATGCAACAGTTCATCATCAGGCAAGTGTTCTTCTGCCTGATGGGTGAATGTTGGCAATTCTTGGAAGATCATGGCGGGCAGGCGAGTGCGTCAGCGGCGCACCTGTCCGCCGTTTGCAAGCCTCGGTCAAGCCAGACCTTGCCATGCAAGCCATCTGTTGAGTGTGCCAACGCATACTCAACAGTATCAGAATTGCGGAGCAGCAAGACTTCACGTTCCTCCTCGATATCGAAGAGGCGAGAGTGTGAACGTGGACCGCGAGAGGTCTCGCGGTCCAAGCGCCTAGCCGCGAGAGGATTCCCTTCGGGGCGCTCCGCTAGCGCGGACTACGGACTCGCGGACTACTCCTCGCCGAAGTATTTTTTGCGCAGCTCGATGCCGATGCCGCGCTCGTGCATGGTGAGGATGGCTTGGTTCAGCTTTTCGCGAAGCGGGCTGTCCTGCTGCAGGGCGAAGGCGTAGTTCTGACGTTCAAAGACGGGGCCGACCATCTGCAATTTCTCATCGTTGAGCTTGGCGGCTTCATATTGAAGGACGGGCGCATCGTAAACGACGGCTTGCACCTTGCCATCACGCAGGGCGGCGATGCAGGCGACGGCATCGTCGAGCGGGATGACCTTGGCACCTTTGGCGTTGAGCCAGGTTTCCGTGGTGCTGCCTTTCACGGTGGCGACTTTGCGGCCGGGGAGATCGCCAGGGCCGTTGATATCGCCTTTCAGCGTGTTGATGGTGAGCGTGGTGGTGAAGGAGGCGGTGAGGAGGGAGACGAGCACGATACTGAGCAGCATCCACACGATGGCCACGATGCGGCCGCCGATGCCGACGGGGCCTTTGTTATCCGCTCCGCCGACGAG
>JBEIGR010000373.1:0-5798 GCA_040381795.1 Verrucomicrobiaceae bacterium
CAGGCGAGATAGCGAGCTTCTTCATTTGGTGATTTCAAAGCGGCCACGGCACCTTCGACGGTGTCCAACTTGAAACTTGGAACCTGAAACTTCTCCGCTGCCTTGGTTGTCACGCGGAACAAGCGGCCACGTGTGATGTCGCCCATGCCGTGGCCGCCTACACCGGGGTCATACCAGTCGGCGACGAATAAGCTGCCATCGGGGGCGACGGCGACATCGCTGGGGCGGAACCAGCGGTTCTTCGTGCCTTCGAGGATGTTGACGATTTCGGCCTTGTAGCCGGCGCCGTCGGGCTGGGTGACGTAGGCACGGACGACGTTCGGTCCGGCGTCGCAGTGGAGGGGCTGGCCGTGGAAGATGCTGGGCAAAAGATCGCCTTCATACACCTGCATGCCGGTGGGGCTGCCTGCGCCGGTCATGAGCATGTTCGGGACGACGCCGGGATCGTTTTGATGCCAGTGACGCTGCGGAATTTCGCTTTCCCAACCGATGCGCGGGGTCTGCCAGCCTGCGCCGGTCATTTCGTCGGAGTAGCCGTAGTTGCCGAACTCCATGACGTAATTGATGCGCACGCCTTTGTTGCCGTCGTCGTCGTTGTCGCTCTGCCACATCGTGCCGAACGAATCCACGGCGACTTCCCAGTTGTTGCGGAAGTTCCAGGCGAGGACCTCGACGTTGCTGCCATCGAGCTCGCAGCGGAAGACCATGCCTTGCTGATACGGGCGGTTGTTTTGGTTGGTGCATTTGATGCCGTGGATGTCGGTGATGAGTTCGCCCTTGGCATCGCAGAGCTGTTTGCCGGCGTTGCCGAAATTGAAGTAGAGGCGGCCATCGGGGCCGAAGTGGAAGGCGTGGATGCCGTGGTCGTGCTGGGCACCGCCGATCTTGGTGAACATGAGCTCTTTGCGGTCGGCTTTGTCGTCGCCGTTGTCGTCGATGAGCCAGAAAACGTCGTCGCCGCAGGAGATGAGGGCTTTGTTGCCGAGCACGCAGATGCCGTGGGCACTGTCCACATCGCGGCCCTGGTGGAAAACGGTGGATTTGTCCGCCTTCGCGTCGCCATCGGTGTCTTCAAGGATGAGGATGCGGTCGCCCTCGGCGCGTTCGCCGTTGTGCTTGCGGTAATTGATGACTTCGCAGACCCACACGCGGCCACGGTGGTCGATGTCGATGCTGGAGGGCGAAAGCATCATCGGCTCGCTGGCGAAGAGCTGCACGGTGAGTTCGGGATGCACGTCGAGCTGCTCGGTGGAGTCGGCTGGCTCGTGCGAGGCTCCCGCGACAGCGCTGGCGGCGATGGGGCCAGGATTTTCGGTGTAAACGCGAAACTCGACGCTGGTGCTGCCCTGCCTCGTGCCGCCTTCATCGAGAGCGCCGCGTGCTTTGAAGCGTTTGCTGCCTTCAGGAAGGTTGAAGGCGATGACGCTGTTCGCGTGCGTGCCGATTCCGTATGGGATGACTTTGCCAGCACTGCGGAGCTCTTGGCCGCTACAGTTCGCATTGACGCGCACACCGCCAAAGCCGCTCTGCGCGGACTTCCACTCGACCTCGGTGAGCTTCTTCTCGCTGCCATCGGCAAGGATGAGACGCGGCTCCGCCCAGTCCGCCCAATCGGCGGTGAAACCATTTCCGCCATCGGTGACGACGAGAAACATCTCCTTCGCGCCTTCGAGCGAGACATCGATGTCCACACTGTGGTTCGGCGTTTTGATGTCGATGACCGGCGAGCGGAAAAGAGGCTTCGGCGCGGCGGAAAGCAGCGATGGGATGAGGAGGAGGCTGAGGGCGAGGCGCATGGGAATGAAAATGGGAGGCTGAAAAGCGATCAAAGCTGATCGGGGGAAAGAATCTGATAGGCGAGGCCGAGTTTCTTCAATCCTGCCTCAAGCTGCGAAAGACTCCAACCGCGCGGAAGGACAAATTTGGCGTCACGTTCCAACTCGGTGAAGTTCACGATCAGGTCGCCTTCACGCTCATCCCAAACTTCGAGAGCGATGAACGGCTTCCACGCCTCAAACAAGACCTTCACCTCAGCGGCATGCTTTGAGAAGCCCGGCACACGCAGCTTCATCGAGGCGATGTAGGGCGTGCCATGCAGCGCGGAGGTGTCACGCACCGATTGGGCGATTTGATGCTCGGTGATGACCTTGGGGTCGTAACTCACGCGAGCGAAGCCTTCGACGCCCTGAAGCACCTCCACCTCGGAAATGCCGCGTGTCTGAGTCAGCTGCGTCTGCACCATGTAAACGCAGCTTCCGCATTCGAGGCCGGAGATGACGAAGACGGCTTTCGCAGGCGCGGCCTTGTCCGCAGCGTGCAGCGTGAAGGAAAGAAGAATGGCAAAAGCGGCAGGAAGCCTCATTTCACATGACGGGTCGAGGTTGGAGATGAGCAGCCATACTGCGGGCACGGCTGGAAGGCCAGACCATACGCGTCCTGTGGGATACTTCTTGAGTTCACCTGGCCTCAGGGAGGCTCAAAGCCTGCTGATAGAACGCCCAGTTGTCCTCGCCGAGGGCGTTGAGCACGAGATTCGGGTTGTGCGGGATGTCGGGTAGCTGGCGGTAGGTGTGGGGGACCTTCAGCGTGTCGAGATGCTGCTTGAAGTCGCGGTTGAAGCCGAGCGTCTCATCGCGATCGCCGATGATCTGCCGGATGAGGAGGCCGGAGCGGAGCTTTTCGACGTTTTGCTCAACGATCAGCCATGGGCTCTGCGAGCGATAGAAGGCCATGTCGCCGCCATACACCGAGCCGAGCACCTGATCGCGTCCACGTGGGCCTGCGCGAGGCGCTTCATTGAAGTCCTGCTGCAAAGGTCCGGCACCGAGCAGCGACACGGCGGCAAAGACCTGCGGATGTTTAAAGCCCAGCCGCGCCATAGCCGCCCATGCTGAAGCCTTCGATAACGCGGCCTTCACGCTTCGCCTGCGTGCGGAAGCTGCGGTCGATGTGCGGGATGAGTTCCTCGATGAACATCGTTTCGAGCTTCACCGCGCCGTCCTTCCAATCACACCACATGCCCATCGGCAGGCCGTTGGGGAAGACCATGATCATCAGCGGGATTTTGCCGGTCCGCATGGCCTCGCCCTAGCGCTGCGCCACCTACGCGGCCGAGGCAGGCGAGCTGCCGCCGCTGCCATGCAGCCAGTAGAGCACGGGAAAGTGTTGTTCTTTGGCCGCATCGTAGCTCACCGGCGTGAAGACATAGCAGCTCACCGATTCACCGGCTGCTTTGCTGTCGAAAAGCACCCGCTGCAGGTGTGGTGTGTCTGCTTCTGGTAGCACCCAGACATGCTTTTGCTGGGCACACAGCCCGTTGACGAGAAGGAAAAGGAAACGAGCGCGGCTTTCATGCGGCTGGTTGAAACGCAGCATGCTTCAAAAGGTCGCGACTCACTTCAGCTTCGCGAACAGTTCCTCAAGTCCCGCGATGATCTTGGTCGAGGCATCGACTTCGAGGCAGCTTGAACGGGCACGCCAGGTTTCATAGCCGCCGAGAGCGTGCTGCTCGGGCGTGGGCAGGTAACCGTGGTAGGCGTTGGCCAAAGAGACGGTGAAAGTGCGCGAATAACGCTTTTTGAGCTCCAGGCCGATTTCGACGAAGACTTCGGCTGGAATGGCCGAAACGTGCAAATCACCGATTTTCATGATTTGCAGCGGCGCGGAGACTTTGGCGGGAAAATCGGCCAGGAGCACGGTTTCACGCGCATAGACCTGCTCCATCGTTTCCATGCGAGGGAAGAGTTTGGAGCCCTTCATGACTTCGCGGGCCATTTCGACCTCGTTTGGAGCCGGGATGCGCAAACCGAGCTCGATTTCCTTCTGCGCGACACGCAGCGGCAGCGAGTCAGCATGCTTCACGGTCTTCACCGCCACCGCGACGGCCTGCGCGACATCGTTCGCGACGATCTGGATGCGGCCATACGGTGCTTCTTTGGCCTGACCGCCGCGAAAGTCGATGTTGTTGATGTCGCCACTGGTTCCATTCGACATGATGCCGACGAACTCCGGGCCTGCGCCGAGCAATTGACCGATCTTCACCGCGAACGCGCCAAAGTAATCCGCCGAGATGTGACCCGGACCGACACCACCGACGTAATGCAGCGAGTAATTCGCCAGCAGGGCGATGGGTTTGCCGTCGGGGCTTTGCACGCTGATGAAGCTCACCTCAGGATCGGTGGGGCCGGCAGGTTCGACGAGGTTTGGGTTGTTGATGCCGGGGTTGGTCTTCACCTGATCGGTGGTGACACCGAGCGGCGTGGGCGGGATGGTGCCAGGCTTCATCTTCCAGCGACGATTGAAGACCTGATGTGGCACCGCAGCGCCGCCGTGGCCGATTTTCGCCGGAGCGAGGTTGTTCAAGGCACGCCGCACGCCATCGGCAATACGCCTCGCGACGAAGCGCTGATAAATCGGGTTTGGCTCGCTCTGGCCCACGGCCTGCAAGGTCCCGCAGGAGTGCGAATGCGTGGCGGACATCATCATGTTCTCCATCGGCAGGCCCGTGGCTTCGTTCACCATCTTCTTCGCCTCATCAAAGATGCCGCGACCGATCACGCAGCTATCCGCGACGACGAAAACGAGCTTCGTCTGGCCATCGTCGAGTGCGAGACACCTCGCATGGAGCTCATCATGAATGACGAGCGCTTTGCCGTCCTGAAAGCCGCCGTTGATCGAGCTGCCAAGCTCCGGCGTGATGTTGCTGGTGGCAGCACCAGCACGAAATTCGACGGCATGAACGGCTTGGGCGATCAACGCGACCGCCAGAAGGAGTGGTTTCATGCCAGCGAATACGCCCGGCGCGGTTACTTCTTCGCGTTCGGCACGATGTTCGCCGTCACGGCTTTGGCCTTGGGAAGGTATTTCTTCGCCAGCGGGACAAGGTCGGACTTTTTGATGCCGGTGATGTCGCTGACGAAGGTGCGGGACCAGTCGAGGCGCTGGGGATGCTCTTGGGAGCAGCGGAGGACGGTGGAGGACCAGTAGCGGTTGTCACGGCGCTGCTGCTCGATCTGCGAGACGACGGGCTTGTGGGCCCGCTCAAACTCATCATCCGTGATCTCGCCAGTGGCGAGCTGGTCGGCGATCTCGATGCTGAGCTTGGCGAGCTTTTCGACCTGCTCGGGCTTGCACTCGATCATGGTGACGACGTAGCCGTAGCCGGTGAAGGCATCGCTGGCGAGGTGGTAGCAGGCGGGGGAGTAGGTATCGGCGAGCTCCTCGCGGATTTTCACGCGAAGGCGGTCGTCGAGGATGCTGGCGAGCAACATGAGGCGGCGGGCACGAGCGACATCGCTGGGCATGTCTTCGGTAGGCCAGTAGATGGTGGCGATGGCCTTCGGGATCTCGGTGTCGAAGGGGAAGGATTTGCTCTCGGCAGGCTTCGGGAAGGCAATGGTGCGTTGTTTGGCGTAGTCGGGCTTTTTGTCGGCACGCTTCGGCAGAGCACCGAGGGTCTTAGCGACAGCGGCGAGGGCTTTTTCGAGATCGGCATCGCCGACGATGGTGACTTCGAGGAAATCTTCGGTGAGAGCCGGCGTGAGCCACGCCTTCACTTCATCGAGCGTGCGCTGTTTGAGCACGTCCTTGGCCGGGAAGCCCCAGCGAGGATCACCGCCATGGGTGAAGGCCATGACTTCGTTGTTCATGATGCCCTCGGCGGTGTGCTGGAGCTGGGTGTAGAGCGGATCGATGTTCTTCTCAAACTGACGGGCGGCCTCGATGCGGTAGCCGGGAGCGGTGAGGCAGGCGGCGAGGAGCTGGAGCTGGGCCTCGAGATCGGCGGGCGTGGTGCGACC
>JBEIGR010000374.1:0-5790 GCA_040381795.1 Verrucomicrobiaceae bacterium
CGTGCCCGTTAAGCCCCCTGAAAGCCCCTTCTGAAACCCACGCCTCCTCGCATGGCCCCTGCCTTTGATTGGAAACGCACCTTTGACCAGCTCGCTCCGCAGCTCGTCCTCTATGCCCGCCAGCTCGTTCAGACGAAAGCGGATGCCGAGGATGTCGTGCAGATGGCCTTCGTTCGTTGGTGGCGGAGGTTTCCGGATGGCGATGCCCAGCACATTCCCCTGCTCTACGCCGCCGTCCGCACCATCGCCCTCGATCAGCGCCGCTCGGATAACCGCCGTGTGACCCGCGAAGGAAAATCCGACATCGCCATCGCTGGCGAAAACGCTCCCTGCTTTGATCCACCGCCGGAGCAGCGTGAAACCGCCGAGATCATCGAAAATGCCCTTCAAGACCTTTCCAAGGAACAGCGCGAGGTCGTCACCCTGCACCTCTGGGGCGGGCTCACCTTCAAAGAAATCGCCGCCATCTCTGGCGAATCCATCAACACCATCGCCGGCCGCTACCGCTACGCTTTGAACAACCTGCAAAAGAAGCTCGCCCCCGTCCGCGACGAGCTCGTCACCAGCGAACAACCCGCTTCCACCGCCTTCAACGTCTTGCCCTTCACATCCCAATCGGAGGTTCTCTCATGAAACCTGAATTCCACGCCCCTGAACTCGAAAACCTGCTCCGTGGCCTCGCTCCCGCCGCCGTCTCGCCCGAGCTGAGTAGCCGCGTCGAGGAAGAGCTGCGTCTCGATATGAGCTGGCTCTCGCAAACGACGAAACGCCCCCGCACCGTGCGCTGGCTAGCACCCGTGACCTATGCCGCCCTCGGTGCCGCCGCCGCCATCGCGGTGATGAGCACCTTCTCAAGCAGCATCACCTTACCGGCATCCACTTCAAAGCCCACCGTAGCCGTCTCCGCGCCCCAATCCGGCGTCATGCCCATCTCCACCATCAGTGAATGGGATGATGTGCAGGATGAAGGCATCCGCTACACCGCCGATCGTATACCGCAGAAGCACGTCCGCGTCCGTGGCACGGAGCGCCACGTCTATATCGACCCACGTGATGGTGCTGAGATCATCGTCGAGTATCCGCGTGAGCAGTCCCTCGTGCTGCCTGTGAGCTTTCAGTAAGTCCATCCATCCGCCCCTAACCACCATGAAACTCCACCACACCCTCCTGCTGGCCCTCGCCGCCAGCGCCACCGCGCTCAGTGCGCAGGAACCTGCCCCCCCGCCATCACCACCTGATGCGCCCAAGCCACCTCCACCACCCGAATCCCGCGCACAAAACCGCGGCGAGCCGGAGCAAAAAGCCGTCGCCTACATGGGCGTGCTCACGCGAGAGGTGCCCGTCGAGCTGCGCAGCCAGTTTGGCCTGCCCGAGGGCTTCGGTTTGATGGTCGATGAGGTCATGCCCGATTCGCCTGCGAAGACTGCTGGTATAAAGACGCATGACGTGCTCGTGAAATTTGCCGATCAGCAGCTCGTGAACATGGAGCAGCTCCTCACCCTCGTGCGCAGCAAGAAAAAGGGCGATGTCGTCTCCCTCACCGTCATCACCGGTGGCAAGGAAACGCAGCTCAGCGTCACGCTCGCCGAACGGATGATGCCCGCGAATGACACGCGTCACACGCCACGCGGCTTTCCCGGCATGCCACCGCAGATGCAGCACTTCTTTGGCGGTGGTGGACAAGACATGCGGGAGCAGATGGAGCAGGCTCAAAGGCAGATGCGTGAGTATCAAGAGCGCATGCAGGACTGGGGCCGCGGCGGACGCGAAGGCCCCATGCCCGGCTCGCCGCCTCAGCGTCGCGAGGGCACCCCTCGTGACGGCGACCGCCACGATGGCCCAAGTCCTCGCGAGAGCGAAAAACGCTCTGAGACCCGCGTCGAGGCCCACAGCGCCGCGAACATCCTCCGTCGTGATGAATCCGGCGAATACCAGCTCAAGAACGAAGATGGCAAACGCACCTTCATTGCCCGCCCAAAGGAGGGCGAGGAGCAAAGCTGGCCGGTGAATACCGATGCGGAGCGCCAAGCCGTGCCGGAGCAATTCCGCGAGAAGCTGCGTCTCTTCGACAACGTGCGTCAGGACTTCCAGTTCGAGCATCGTGAGGGTGGCCCACCACGCTCCCCCGAAGGTGGGCCACGCGAAACACCTCCTCCGGCTCCCAAGGCCCGCGAGAGCTCCGTTTGAGCTACTTCACTGCCTCGGCGAAGCCTGCTTCCGTTCGCTTCAACTCCGCCTGCAACGCCTCACGCATCTGCGTGAGGCGTTTTGCATGTTCGGAGGCCGTGATGACATTCCGCAGCTCTTCGGGATCGTTCTTCAAATCGTAAAACTCCTCACCGGATTCGCCATCAAGGTAGTGGATGAGCTTGAAGCCATCTTGCACGAGGGCGGTGTACATCGGCACGCCTTGATAATGATCTTGAGGGCGGCGGAGGCGGATCGTTTCCGTGGTGGTGCTGCCGTATTCGTTACCCATGTGCTCGTAGAGGCAGGCGTGCGGCCATGCCATGGATGGGTTTTCGAGCAGCGGCGTCAAATCACGACCTTGAACGGCGAGCGGGGCTTTCACGCCCATCATCGTGATGATCGTGGTCATGAGGTCGGTGGCGTTCACCGGCGTGGCGCAGACTTTGCCCACGGGGAAGCGCTTCGGCATGCTGACGATGAGCGGTGAGCGGTAGTTCGCATCATACGGGGCCAGCTTCGTGCGGAAGCCGTGGTGGCCCATACTGAAGCCTTGATCGGCCGTGTAGATGATGAGCGTGTTGTCATACTGACCGGTTTCTTTGAGAGCCGCGATGAGCTGGCCCACGCCTTCATCCACGGCGGGCACGCATTCGTTCATCTGATGCACCCATTCGTCGTAACGCTTGCCCTTTTTGCCCTCGCCGAATTTTTCGCCGCCTTTGCCGGTGACGGGATAGCCATCTTCACCGCGTGCCCAGGCCTGCATTTGGTTGAGATAGGCCGGTTTGCCTTCGCGAGGCGGAAAGATGTCCGCAGGGACTTCGACGGGCGAGCCTGCATACATGCCGAGATGACGCTGCGCAGGCTTTGAAGGGCCGTGGATGCTGCCGTAGCAGAGCCAGAGATACCACGGCTTGGATGCATCACGGTTTTTTCCTTTGATGTAATCGATGGACCAATGCGTGTAATTATCCGCCGGATAGCCTTCGACGGTCTTTTCGACGCCGTCGATGCTGAGAACCTGCGTCTCGTAATAGGCACCGGCGTTCTCGGGATGCTTCGGGCGGTTCCAGACGATCTGATGATCCCAATCACGGCCCCAGCCGCTGTCCGTGCCCGTGTGCCATTTGCCGATCTGGGCGGTGTGGTAGCCAGATTTCCGCATCTCGGCCGGAATGAAGGGCGTTTTGGCCGGATCGTATTTGCTGCCGGGATACTGGCCTTCCATGGACATGCTCTCGATGGCGTGCGGATGCCTGCCGGTGAGCAGCGTGGCCCGCGAAGGCATGCACCACGAGCCGAGGTAGGCCGCATGGAAGCGCACGCCGTTTTTCGCGAGCGCATCAATGTTCGGCGTCTTCACCCACGGCCAAGATTCCGGGTAGCAGCCGACCGTGCGGTAGTTTTGATCGTCCGCGTAGATGAAGAGGACGTTCGGCCGCGAAGCAGCCTGAACGACGAGAGCCGAAAAAAGAAAAAGGAGGGCGAAGCGCATGACGGCGCTGAAACGACCCGACCCGGCGTCTTTCTCCGGGAAAATCAGAACTTCCAAACAGCGGCGAGGCTCAGCGTGAGGGCTGAGGAGAAATTCAGGCTAGCATCGGAGCCGTTCGCGATGAGTTCAAACTGCCGCACGTATGGGTAACGGGCGGAAGTCATGATGCCAAACTTGGGAGTGATGTTGTAGGTGAGGCCAAGACCAGCGTAAAAACCGGGTAGGAGGCGGCAGAGGCCACCGAAGGCCGCTGGTGGTCTGCGTGTCCTCGTTGGTGGCAGGCGAGGCGGTGATCGTCGGCTCGAAAGTGAAGGCTTCGACAGCTCCAGCCTCCGGTGCGGGGCCGCGCTGGCGGAGATTCACGCCACCGCGTTGATCGACGGGGAGGGCTTCGGCTGCGTTGAGATCGCCATTGAGGTCAAAGGTATCCGCCGGGAGATTGGCGATGAGGCCGTTGTTGATGGCGGGGCTGCCCTTGAGAAGCATTTGCGCCAAGATGGGGCCACCGTTGTCTTGCAGCGGGCCGAGGAGCGGATTGATGGGCGAGGCTCCAGTGCCGGCTTGAACGCCGTTGACGCCGTGGGTGAAGCCGGTGGTGCCTTTGTTGCCGATGACGTTGCCGCAGCCGCCGACGGTGCAGCTGACCACAGTGTTCACCGAAGCTGCGGCGGTTTGGGTGACGCGAAAGAGGGCATTCGTGGGCACGGCAGCTTCGACGCCGTCGGTGATCTTCGCCAGCGTGACGATGGCGGTGTCTTCATCGGTGATGTTCACGGTGGCGGCGACGGTGCCGGAAGTGGCCGCAATCGTCTAAATGCGACGTGAGGCGATCACGATTTCATGGCCAGGTAGGCCTTCCTCGTTTTTTCGGGGAGTTTTTCGAGGGCGTAGCGCAGCATGGTGCGGGGCATTTGGGCGGCGTGGGCGTCGAGAAAGGTCAGCAGCGGCTTCAGCTCACGTTTACCGACCTCGCGGAGCATCCAGCCGCAGGCTTTGTGCATGAGATCGTGCTCGTGCGTCAAAAAGAGAGCGCTGAGCCGGAGCGTGTCGGAGAAGTCACCCGCACGGATGAAGGCCTGGGTGGCGAGGACGGCGATGCGCTGCTCCCAAAGGCTGGTGGAGGCAGCGAGGGTATCGAGCACGGAGCGGTCGCGTTTGAGCAACCACGCGCCGAGGATCTGCGGGGCGCTGCTATCGACGAGATCCCAGTTGTTGATCCATTTCGTGTTGGCGAGGTAGAGGCTGACAATTCGCGGCTGGGCTGCCTCGTCCTTTTTGGCCCGGCTGAAACGCTGCACGAGAACCAGCAGAGCCAGCAGCCGCTCCTCATGCCATTTGGAGTGCAGCAGCTCCAAAACCTCCGCTTCGCGGAGGGCATCCGTGCGGGGCAGTTCCGCACGGATTTGCGGCACTTTGAGCCCGAGAAAGCAATCGCCCTCGCCATACTCACCGGGGCCAGTTTTGAAAAAACGCCGAGCGATGACCGCCTGGGAGGGGGTCGCGGCTTCGCGGAGTTTTTGACGGAGGTCGGGCAGGTTCATGAAGAGGCGTTGGAGAAGTCGTTCGGATTATCGACACGATTCGACGGTGTGGGAGAGGCGGGCTGCTCTGGCCTTGAAATGGCTCAGGGATAGGATGAGAGCAACCTGCGCCGGTGATCGGGGATAAGCATCTGCTGTTGGTGAAGCGTAGCGCGGTGATGGATGCGGATGATGTATCGGCGGAGGGTGAGTGGACGCTGCTGGGCAAGGCGTGGAGGGAGGCGCAGAGCTCGTATCCTCCTCCTCCTCCTCCTCCTACTCCTACTCTTCCTCGCCAGAAGGCGGGGGAGGAAGAGGAGGAGAAGGAGTAGGATTGCGGCGCGGCCGAAGATGATGAGGTGGCGGCGGCCTTTGACGAGGTGCGCTGGCGGAAGGCATCCCGCACCTGCGCGGCGAGGAGGGCATCCTGCGCCGCGCCGCGCCGCGCGGGCATGCCGAGGAGGATCTGGGTGATGCGCCGCTCGAGGCTTTGCCACGGCATGCGGTCCACCAGTAGGGCAAAACGGCCGCGCAGTGCGTCATCGTGAAAGTCTGCGCAGGCGAGCTGCCAAAAACACTGCTGTC
>JBEIGR010000375.1:0-5784 GCA_040381795.1 Verrucomicrobiaceae bacterium
AAACAGCCTGGCCGCATCTCTCCTCCCCAGACCGTCATCTCCGCTTTGCCGCTCGCATTTCGCTTGAACATCAGCCGGTGGCCTCCTGGAAAGACAAAGCGCTCTCAGAAGCCAATCCACGTGCCGCTTTGACCGCGCTGATGGCGCTGGCTCGCAGCAGCGGTGGAGACAAAACACTGCTGAAGCCCATCCTCGACTCCCTGGGCAAGATCGACTTCAAGGCCCTCAAGGGCCTCGACCGAGTGACGCTCATTCGTGACCACATGCTGGCCTTCACACGTCTCGGCGAGCCGGATGCGGCGACGAAGGCTGAATTGATCGCGAAGCTCAATCCGCTCTTCCCCACGAATGACACGGGGCTGAATCGCGATCTCGCGGAGGTGCTCGTGCATCTCGGCGATGCGGGGATCGTCGCCAAAGCGGCTCCGCTGGTGAATGACTCGCCCATGCAGGAGGAGCAGATCGATTACGCACGCATCTTGCGCTTCGCGAAGACCGGCTGGACGAAGGAACTGCGTGCCGATTTCTTCCGCTGGTTCCTCCGCGCGGCGAATTACAAAGGCGGGGCCTCGTTTGACCTCTTCATCGGCGAAATCAAAAAGGATGCCCTCGCCACGATGAGCGAGGAGGAGAAGTTGGCGATCAAAGACGTGCTGGATGCCAAACCGGAGGCCAAAGCACCGAGCTTCACCGCGAAGCCGATGAATTTCGTCAAAGCGTGGACGCTGGCCGATCTCGAAAAATCGCTCGGAGTCGGCTTGGAAGGCAATCGCAACTTCCAGAACGGCCGGAACATGTTTGGAGCCGCGGCGTGCTTTGCCTGCCATCGCTTCCAAAACGAAGGCGGGGCTATCGGCCCCGATTTGACCTCCGTGGCGGGCAAATACAGCCCGCGAGACCTCCTGGAGCACATCATCGAGCCGAGCAAAGAGATCAGCGACCAGTATGGCAGCACCGTTTTCTCCAAGAAGGACGGCAGCATGGTCGTGGGCCGCATCGCCAACATGAAGGAAAACATCATGATGGTCTGCACGAACATGATGGACCCGAACAACTTCACCAATGTGGATGCCCGCGATGTGGTGAAGACCGAGGAAAGCAAGGTGAGCATGATGCCGCCCGGCCTGCTCTACATGCTCAAGGAAGACGACATCCTCGACCTGATGGCCTACCTGCTCAGCAAGGGGAACCCGGACGATCCGATGTTTGTGAAGTAGTGTGCGGAATGCCCTGCGACATCACGCTGGACTCAATACCGGGCACCCAGCTTTTCGATTTCATCGTGCAGGTGAGTGAATGATGGCGGACTTGTGTTCGTTGAGGCGGTTCCAGCTATGAAACCGCTTCTCTTCCTCGCTTTCGCCGCCACGCTCGCCAACGCCGCGCCGAGGCCGAATGTGGTTTTCTTCCTCATCGACGATCTCGGCTACGCGGATTGCGGCTTCAATGGCGGTAAGGAGATCCAGACGCCGAACATCGACAAGCTGGCCGCCGCGGGCACCATTCTCGAAAACCACTATGTGCAGCCGGTGTGTTCACCCACACGTGCCTCGCTCATGACCGGACGCTATGTGTCTCACACCGGCGTGTACACCATCGTGCGGCCGCATGCGAAGTGGGGCCTGCCCTTGGAGGAACGCACACTGGCAAATGCACTCAAAGATGCGGGCTACACGACGGCGATCACCGGCAAGTGGCACCTCGGTGAGTTCGACAAAGCCTACCTGCCCACCTCACGTGGCTTTGAGCACCAGCATGGACACTACTTTGGAGCGATCGATTACTTCACGCATGTGCGTGATGGCTCGGACGATTGGTATCACGACGACAAGCCGCTCAAAGAAGAAGGTTACAGCACCCATCTCGTCACCAAAGAGGCGGTGAGGCTCATCACCGAGCAGCCGAAGGACAAGCCGCTGTTTCTTTACATGCCCTACAACGGCGTGCATGCGCCGATGCAGGTGCCTGACGAGTATTTGAAGCCCTACGGCGCCCTTACCGGAGCGCGGAAGCAACTCGCGGGCATGCTGGCGGCGGTGGACGAGGGCATCGGCCAGGTCGTGGCGGCTTTGGAAAAGACCGGTCAGCGGGAAAACACGATCATTCTCTTCTCGGCGGACAACGGCGGGCCGCCTCCCGGCACGAACACACCGCTGCGTGACTTCAAAGGCAGCATCTTCGAGGGCGGCGTGCGTGCGGCGGCCTTTGCAAACTGGCCGGGCAAAATCCCCGCAGGTCAGCGCCTTTCGCAGCCCATGCACATCATCGACTGGTATCCCACGCTCGTGAAGCTCGCGGGAGGCTCGCTGGAGCAAAAGCTGCCGCTCGATGGCCGCGATGTGTGGCCCATGATCACGGAAAAAGCCGCGTCTCCGCATGAAGCGATCCTCAGCGCTCAATCACCCGAAAACACCGCCGTGCGTATGGGCGACTGGAAGCTCATCGTGAGCACCGGAGCTGATGCCGAACTGCCAAATGAAGGCGGTGCCAAGGCCAAAAAGAAGGGCAAAGGCAAAGCGAAAGCCAAGGGCCGCAAATACGAGCCAGTGATGCTCTTCAACCTCGCCGCCGATCCGAGCGAAAAGACCAATCTGGCCGCCCAAGAGCCCGAACGCGTCGCCACAATGAAGGCGAAGCTCGCGGAGCTTTTGAAGGATGCGGTGCCTTCGGGGGTGAAATGAAGTGCCGATGGCCGGACTCGAACCGGCAAGGGAGTTGCCTCCCAGCAGATTTTAAGTCTTTGCTTTGCGTGTTTGCGCTTGTTTGCTAGTGTGCGTTCATGAGCACGCCGAAACCAAGTAAATACAAGCTTCCAAGCACTTTTGAGATGGTCGGAAGCGAACATTCAAAATCAGGAATGAACTCCAAAAGTGTCCGAATAATGTCCGAAGATTCGGACACTTTTCAGACCAAAAGGCCAACTGCCATCGGTAAATCAGATGCACGATACTGGCTCCAAACCGGCAAGCTCTACTCTGATGCCCGCTGCGCCGGTGCCCTATTCTGCAAGATTCAGGTCGGCGGCAGGCGTGAATCATTCCCACTTCGCACGACAAACCGGGCTGCCGCTGCCGCGAAAGCCGCGAAGATTTACGGCGACGTTTCCGCGCTGGGATGGGAGGCTGCCATTGCCAAGCACAAGCCGGAAACTGTGAAGGCAGTGAAAGCCGCCACCGTGGGCGCATTGATCGAAACCGCTACACGCCTTTCACCCGCCCGCCCGGAGAGTCTGGAGACATACTCCAAGGCACTCCGCCGCATCACCGCCGCAGTGATCGGGTTGGAGAGTGGGCGGAAGTTCGACTGCAAACGAGGGAGTCGGGAGTGGCGTGCCAGAGTGGAAGCCGTCAGCCTTGCAGAACTCACCCCCGCCCGCGTCATGGCATGGAGAAATAGCTTCCTGAAAGCCGCACAGACGCCGGAAGAACGCAATCACGCCATCATCACCTTGAACAGCCTGATTCGTAATTCCAAGGCTCTGCTCTCCAAAAAGGTTCTGCCGATCCTCACCAAGGTAGTCACCCTGCCATCAGAGCTATGGTTCCAAGGCATCACAAACGAGAAGGAGCCGGGGTTGCGTTACAAGAGCAAGTTGGATGCTGCCGCACTCATGGCGACTGCCCGCGATGAACTGGCAGACGCGCAACCGGAGGCCTTCAAGCTGCTACTTCTCACGCTCGTTTGTGGCCTGCGACGCTCCGAGGCCGATGCGCTGCTATGGAGCCAGTTTGATTTCGAGACTGGCACCCTCACCATTGAGGACACGGATTTCATGCGGTTGAAGTCGCGGGACTCCGCCGGAGTGATCGGACTGGACGCCGAGCTTGTCGCGATGCTCCGAGGCTACCACGCCCGCGCAACGGGCGCATTCGTCCTAGAAACACCCAAGGCGGCACGAGTCTCCATCCGGGAACTGAAAGCCCGTGGCTATCGCTGCGAGGCTACGCAGAAGGTCTTGATTGATTGGCTGCGTAAGAATGGCGTGCCGGGACTGCGACCGATTCACACCATGCGGAAAGAGATCGGTTCCATCATCGCCAGCCGTGACGGCATCTTCAAAGCCTCCCGCTATCTCAGGCACTCAGATATTGGCATCACATCCAAACTCTATGCCGATGTGAAAACGCCCGTCTCCGCAGGGCTTGGTGCGCTCTTATCCGCTCGCCCCGCCAATGTTGTCGAAGCCGACTTCAAGGCCAGTGGCCCAGCCCCAAAATCAAAACTGGAGGCACGAAGAGCGTGAAGACAATGTTATCTGGAGAACCGCCGCTTAAAAGCTGGCCCGGCCTGTTCGATTTGTATCTGAATGCCGACGGTAGTTTTCGCGCAGAACTTGGCAGTAAGACCGCCCCGCGTTCGCTATCACTCAACTGGAAAGTGAGTCCCGAAGAAGGAGGGCTAGCGAAAGCTCTCATTTTCCTTTCTGTGGGATTATCGAGTCTCGAATTTCCCGACATTCCCTCTCCTCTACAATTCGTTCCATTTGGTGGTTCCAATATGGTCGAGATGCATCATGCAGCCATGAGGTTGAAGGGAGTGTCAGAGGTGATAACTGCCGCGATAACCAAGCCCTTGAGCGCCGCTTTTGAAAAAGAAGTCACGATCCTTGCGGACATCAACACCTCACAAGCCAAGCGAGCCAAAGCAAAGCGTACCCTCCTACGGCGATTCCAAAACGCACTGGAGGGGATTGAAAAGAAGGCCGAACATCGAGCGCACGGGAACACGGCTGCCGTTGAATGCCTATTGGTGTCAGGCGAAACTCAGCGCATGCCGCTGGCATGGGTGGCGATTCAATGCGCCCGCGAGCTTGTCGAATCTACCCAAAGGCTACCCACAAAGGGCGAGGTGCAACGAGTAGTCGAGGCAAGGTTTCCCAATGAAGCCGCTGGACTAGCTGAAAACACTTGGCGTCAGGTGTGGAAGGATGCGGCACTCGATTCTCTTTCAAAAGGCGAGGCGTGGAGACTGCCACCAAAGAAACGCACCTCAAAACGCACGACTACCCGCAAGAAAACAGGCCAAAAATGATGCGGGTTCATTCGGCGCATAGAAGGCGGGATACCTTGAAGGGCGCAAACGCGGAGTATCTTCAGCCGTCATTGTGGCACACCATACTGACCCCCAAACCACCCCGCTCTTTTTGACACCTACCGAGTTGGCTTCCCGGTGGAAAATCACCCCCATGACCTTGAGACGCTGGCGGCACGCTGGTAAACTCAAAGCCTCTTTCCTTGGCCGTGGCGTGAGGATTCCAATCTCCGAAGTGGAACGCTTCGAGCGCGAAGCCCAGGCATAACAAAGCCGGGGGACTTTCGCCCGCCCGGCCCTGCGTGTGGTTACGCGGACACTAGGCGAAATTGACCCCGGTGCAACAAACCCTGCACCCCATGAACAACTTTCCCCGCCACGATGCGGACGAACTCAAGACACACTTGCCGGAATACCTGCAAGCCATTGGACACCCGCCGCAGATTGGCGCTAACGGCTCACATCTGACCGCGCTCTGCCCGCTGCATCAAGACAGCAAACCGAGCTTCACCGCCAAGCTGGACGGCGAGGCATGGCTCTGGTTCTGCCACCCGTGCGGCACCGGCGGCAGCGTGATCGAGCTTCATGCCCTGCGCACTGGACGAAGCGCAAAGGGAGAGTTCCGTACCATCGTCGCAGAGATTGCCGCGCTGATCGGAGCCGTCCCGACGATGGAGCCGCCAGCCCACCGAGCGCCCATTCAGAAACAGCCGAAGCCATCCAAGGCGATTCCAGCCGATGAACTGGAGCGCA
>JBEIGR010000376.1:0-5779 GCA_040381795.1 Verrucomicrobiaceae bacterium
CCGCTCCTCCCAGTGCGCCGGTAAAACGTGCCGCAGCCGCCGATTCGGAGCAGTTCTACGAGGAAAAAGATCCTGAAGCTGGCCTCATGCCGCTATCCGCTATCTGCTTCGTGCTCGCCGCCGCCCTGCTTCTAGTGCAAGCACTTGGTGCCGATATACTAACTACAGATAAAAAAGGTAGTCCTTCGCATGCGCTGATGGTTCCGAACGAAGGCAAACAAGAGTGGGAACTACGGACACCAGAGGGACTGTGGGACGCCAAACCGCCTTATAACAATTTTGCCATTAAAATGTTGCCCTCCATCCCCTGACTTCGGAGGCTGAATGCCCCTGAGTCTCTTTCTAAGTTCCCTTTTCTCGTCCCCATCATGCTCCTCGCCTGGGTTGTTTTCCTTCTCGCCATCGCCACGCTCGCACTGAATTTCCTCGCGCAGAGCGGAGGCATGTGATCGAACGCCGCGAATTCTCGTGGTTCGTTTGACTGGCCAGCGGCCTGCTCTATAAGGCAGCCGCTCAAGCCGTTTCGTGAACGGCTTTTTCAATTATGGAGGCCGTCAATATTCAATTCGCACCCGCCACTGGCACCGACCAGGAGTGGAATGAAGCCTATGCACGCCTAGCAGACTACTTCCGCTCCTACCGCCTGCACAACCGCATCCGCCGCACGCAGCTCGTGCTCGAATCCCTCCGCCGCGCCTCGGATGCCCACACGAAAGACCCTTCCTGCAAGCCGGTGGCCCTCGCCATCGACGAAGCACGGAAAATGATGCACGACTGGCTCGGCACAATCTACCACGATATGCACCTTACCGAGCCGCAGATCGAGGCTGGAGGCCGTTTGGGATTTTATATCAGCGATGGGCCGGACCGCTGGCCACTCCACTTCATGGATAACAATTTTGTGCCACCCGAAATGAGCGGTGCCATGCGTGAGGCCGTGCGCACGAGCGGCCCCAGCCTGCAAGTCTCCAAAATGACGCCGCGAGACATGGATCTTGGTTTCACCCATGTGGCCGAAGGCACCTTTGAAGGCTTCGCACGCCAGCCGTGGATGCGATACGCCGTGCTGGCCGTGTTTGTGACCTTTGTGTTCTATTACGTTTACCGCCTCCTGCAATGAGCGAGCCCCAGGTCAAAACGCCACCCGCAGGCATCATCCCTCGCACGCTGGCCCGCGCACGCCGCGTCACCTTCCTCACGCTCGTGTGCCTCGGCACGCTGCTGGGCACCTGGCTGATGATCCGCTTTCTCCAGGTCAGCGAAGGCTACCGGAATGCCAAAATCGGCCTGCTCATCTGCTTTGTGCCGTTGTTCTACCAACTGAACTCCGGCTTCTGGACCGCTCTCATCGGCGTGTGGCTTCAAAATCGACCCAAAGACGACCCCACGGACCTCTGGAATACCATCGAGGACGATGACGGCCCGATCGACGCCAGCACCGCCATCATCATCCCGGTTTACAACGAAGACGTCAGCCGCGTCTGGGAAGGTCTGCGTGTCACCTATGAATCGCTGCAAAAAACCGGGCACCTCAAAAATTTCGACTTCTTCGTCCTCAGCGATAGCGACCAAACCAACAAGTGGATCGAGGAGCAAACCGCTTGGCTGGAGCTTTCGCGACAGCTCGGAGCCTTCGGCAAAATCTTCTATCGCCACCGCCGCAAGCCCATCAACCGCAAGAGCGGCAACGTCTCCGATTTCTGCCGCCGCTGGGGAAAAAGGTATCGCTACATGATCGTCTTCGATGCGGATAGCCTCATGTCCGGTGCCCTCATGGTCGCCATGACTCGCATCATGGAGAGGAACCCCGGCATCGGCATTCTCCAAACCTTCCCGAAGCAGGTCGCCAGCGAGACGCTCATCGGCAGGCTCATGCAGTTCGCGCAGTCGCTTTACGGCCCCGCTTTCATGGCCGGGGCTCAATTACTGGCAGAATGGCGAAGCGAACTTCTGGGGGCACAACGCCATCATCCGCCTCGATCCATTCATCCAGCACTGCGCCCTCCCGCCGCTGCCAAAGACCGTGCCCTTCGGCGGGCACATTCTATCCCATGACTTCGTGGAAGCCGCCCTCATGCGAAAAGCGGGCTATTCCGTCCGCTTGCTCAACACCATTCGCGGCAGCTACGAGGAAGGCCCCCCCACCCTCATCGACACGCTGAAACGCGACCGCCGCTGGTGCCAAGGGAACATGCAGCACTTCTGGCTCCTCTTTGCTCGTGGATGGCACTTCATGAGCCGCGTGAATTTCGCCCACGGCGTACTCAGCTACGTCAGCTCGCCCCTGTGGTTCTTGCTACTCGTCTTCACCACCTGGCTCGCCGCCACGCCGGGAGATGTGATCCGTGATGGCCCCGCCGAGCGTGCAGGCCACCTTCTGCTCGGTCTCACCGCCACGCTCATCTTCATGCCGAAGTTCGTCATCCTGCTCGATGAGATGGTCAGCGGCCGCGTCTTTAAACCCCTGAAGCTCCGCATGCTCGCCCTCCTCAGCAGCATGCTCGACACCGTCATCTTCACCCTGATGTCCCCGGTGATGATGTGGTTTCACACCACCTTCGTCTTTAAAATCATCACCGGCCAAGGCGTCAAATGGGTGGCCCAGAAGCGCAAACTCGATGGAGTGGACTGGCGGGAAGTCATCCTCACCTTTGGCGGCGTCACCCTTCTCGGCATCGCATGGGGCATCGTCGCTTGGATGATCTCGTGGAGCTTCTTCCTCTGGCTCAGCCCCATTTTTGTCTCCCTCACGCTCGCCATTCCCCTCGCCATCTGGCTCAGCAGTGGAAAAAGCGGCCAGCGCCTCGGCCTTTTCCTCAGCCCTGAGGAAATCGAGCCTCCTGCCGTGCTCCGCGAGCTCGAAACCAACCTCGCCGAGGTCAAAGGCCGACTGCAACTGCCGCCGGAGATCGAGCGGAACTACGGCCTCATGCAGGTCTGCCTCGATCCTTACGTCAACGGCCTCCACATCTCCCTCCTACGCCGCCGCAAGAACACCCAGGACTCCAGCGAGTATCTCGACGAAATCGCCGACAAGCTCATCCAGCAAGGCCCGCAGGCGCTCACCTCGCGTGAGGTCAATGCCCTCATCAACGACACCGAGACCGTCACCGATCTCCATTATCGTCTCTGGAGCGCCACCGAGCACGACCTCGCGCCCTTCTGGTCCCTCGCCATCAAGCAATACAACCTCGCCGCCACACATCCCTTCACGCACCTTTTGGCGAGAAAGAACCCTCCTCTGGCGCCCGTCTCCACCTAGGTCCTTCCTCTTCGCTCCCCGCTCATGTCCGATACCGCCAACGCCGCCTCCCTCGTCGCTAATTTCCAAAAGCTCAAAACCGCCCTCGCCCGGCGCATCGTGGGACAGGAGGCCGTCATCGAGCAGGTCTTCATCGCCATCGCTGCCGGTGGTCACAGCTTGCTGGAAGGTGTTCCAGGTCTCGCGAAGACCCTTCTCGTCAAATCGCTCGCCGATGCCATGCACCTGAGTTTTCGCCGCATCCAGTTCACGCCCGATTTGATGCCCGCTGACATCACCGGCACCGAAATCATCCAGGAGGATGCCGAAACTGGCCGCCGGAAGCTCACCTTCCAGCCCGGCCCCATCTTCTCTCAAATCGTCCTCGCCGATGAAATCAACCGCACCCCGCCCAAGACGCAGGCCGCGCTGCTCGAAGCGATGCAGGAAAAGCACGTCACCGTCGGTCAGGAGACTTTTGAACTTCCGAAGCCCTTCTTCGTGCTCGCCACGCAGAATCCCATCGAGCAGGAAGGCACCTATCCCCTGCCCGAAGCGCAAAAAGACCGCTTCCTCTTCCTCATCAAGGTCGATTACCCCACCCGCGAAGATGAGCGCCAGATCGTCAACCGCACCACCGGCACAGAAAGCCAGGACATTGAGGCCGTCATTACCGCCGAAGACCTGCAAGCCGCCCAGCAGCTCGCCCGCAAAGTGCCCGTGCCCGATCACGTGATCGATTTCGTGCTCGACCTCGTCCGCGCCACCCGCCCGAACGAACCCGGAGCCTCCGAATACGTCAAAAGCATGCTCAGTTGGGGTGCCGGCCCGCGTGCCAGCCAGATGCTCGTCCTCGCCGGCAAAGTCCGCGCCCTTCTCCAAGGCCGCACCCACGTCACCCTCGACGACATCGAAGCCCTCGCCACTCCCGCCCTCCGCCATCGTCTGGTCCCCACCTTCCACGCCGAAGCCGAAGGCATCACCGTGGATCAGATCATCGGTGAGATCATCAAGACGACGAAGAAGTCGGAGGCACGAGTTTTGTGAGCCGCTGCGCTCCAATGACGAAGCCAGAATTCCGAATGACGAATGAATCTCAGGCTCTATTTTCAGCACCATGAGCACCACCATCGCCATCAGCCCGAAGAAGCTGCAAGAAATCATCCAGAATGCGGTGAATCAGGCCTTTGATCGCCGTCTCGACGCTTTGCGCGAGGAACTGGATGAGCAGCGAGAGGAAGCCGCCCTGTTACGCATCATGGAATCACGCAGCAGCGGCAAAACGGTCAGCATGAAGGAATTCAAAGCCCGCATGGCCGCCAACTCGTGAAAATCGTCATCCATGAAGAATTCGTCCAAGATTTGGAGAGGCTGCATGACAAGAAGCTTCGCAAACGGGCTGAAAAAGCGGTGGAGCAGCTAGCCGCTGCCAAATCCCTTCACGGAATTGCTCAAATCAAGCAGCTCAAAGGAGCCAGCCATGCCTTTCGCTACCGCATTGGAGACTATCGTTTGGGCTTCTTTTTGATTGCCGGCTCGATTCACCTGAAATGCTTCCTCCATCGTCGCGAAGTCTATCGCGACTTCCCCTGAACTCTGCTTTCGCCCTTTCCAGCACTCTCCCACCGTGGCTACCCTGAGCGACATCCTCCACGCCGAAGACATCACGTCTCTGCAAAACTTGCAGCTCTTCGCACGCACGGTCGTCGAGGGCTTCACGACGGGGCAGCATGCCTCGCCACACAAGGGGTTCAGCGTCGAGTTCCGCCAGCACCGGCCCTATGTGCAGGGCGATGAGATCCGCCGCCTCGACTGGAAGGTCTTCGGCCGCAGCGACCGCTTTTACATTCGCGAATACGACGAGGAGACCAATCTCCGCGCCACCATCGTGCTCGATGCCAGCGGCAGCATGGGCTACCGCGGCCAGAAGGGCGTGCTGAAGTTTGATTACGCCCGCAAGCTCGCCGCCAGCCTCGCCTACCTGCTCATGAGCCAGCAGGATGCCGTGGGCCTCATCACCTTCGATTCCAAGGTGCGTGATGTGATTCCCTGCCACACGAAAATCACCCATCTGCATGTCCTGCTGGAGACGATGGTGAAGACGGAACCCGCCCAGGATACCAGCCTCGCCCCCGTCATCGAATCGCTCGCGCAGCGCCTGAAGCGTCGTGGACTCGTCATTCTCATCAGCGACTTCTTTGACGATCCCGCAGCCATTTTGAAGGCCATTGGCATCCTGCGCAAAAAAGGCCACGAGGTCATCGCCCTCCAGCTCTGGGATCGCGACGAGATCGACTTCCCTTTCGGCAACTGGGCACGCTTTGAGAACCTCGAAAACGACGAGGACTTCCTCCTCCTCGATCCCGCCACCGTGCGCCAGCGCTACATCGAGGTGCAGAAGCAATTCGCGGAGTCTCTCAAAGAAGGCTTCCGCAAGCACCAGATCGACTACCTCAGCCTCCCGACCGATGAATCACACTCGATGGCGCTGCGAAACTACCTCGCGCTGCGCATGCGTTGAGCCATTCCCGGGGGGAC
>JBEIGR010000377.1:0-5777 GCA_040381795.1 Verrucomicrobiaceae bacterium
CATTGGGAAGGCCGCTCGGCTTCCGCGATGAGCCGCTGGTGGATGAGATGATCGCAAAAGCCAGCAAGAAAGACCTCGCGATGCGGGAGTTCATTCAGGCGCTGATCCGCAGCCGGGAGTTTGGGACGAAGTGAGCTGCTTTCAAGGAGCGGGACTTGCCAAGTCCCGAAGCGAGGCACTTGGCAAGTGCCTCTCCTTGGATGCCTCTCTTTCGATGGCGGTGATCGCTGCTGGCGTGCAATGACATCAATCAGGCGAACTTTGCGGTCCTTTGGCAGGCTGAATTCATGGCGAAAGACGGCGTGAATGCTGCTTGGAAAGGTTCTCCATGCATTCTGCTGCCCTTCCTTGGAAAGTTATGTCCGCTCATGCCGGCGTCGGTATCCTCACCGAGGGCTGGACGCTCGATACGGTATGTGCCGAGACCAGTGACACACGCAGCTTCATCACGCAGATCGCGTTCGCCACGCCCTTTGATTCCATTCCCGTGGTGCAGCTCAGCCTCACCGGCTTTGACCTCGATCAGCGGGACAGCGCCCGCATCACGCTCAAGGCCGAGAACATCACCGCTGGCGGCTTTCAGGCCGTGATCTCCACCTGGGCCGCCACGCGAGTCTTCGCCGTGGAGTTCAACTGGCTCGCCATCGGTGCCTGAGGCGGCCGACCGAAAGAAATCTCACGCCAAGCCGCCCAGTCCGGACAGCCTTTGGGAACCTTTGCGCCTTGGCGGCTTTTCGTGAGATATGCCTCGCGTCATCATGTTTTGTGAAAACCGGATTCGTCTCCAACAGGTTGGCTTCAGAAGAGCCAGGAATGCTATCCTGCCCTCTGGGTCTTTAGCAAACTGAACGACCTGAAGGTGTCTCTCAACGTGAGCGACACTTCGAAACGGCCGCTTGAAGATTTTTCAGTCTCGCCACGTTTAAGGCCTACGCCCGGACGGGCGGCCTTCAACTCACCCCTCACCACCTTCATTCACATGAAAACCCTCCTCACCCTCGCCACCCTCGCCTTTGCCTCCGCCACTTTCGCGGCGGATGCCTGCCCCATCAGCGGCAAGCCCGTGGACGAAAACGTCAAGAGCAAGACCGCTGATGGCAAGACGGTCTATTTCTGCTGCCCGAAGTGCAAAGTGAAATACGACAAGGCCAACAAGACGAAGTAATCCCTCGTCGCAGCCATTTCCTTTCTCTACACGCGGAGCCGGTCGTCTAGGCTCCGCGTTTTTTTGTCCCTGAAGAAAGCCTCGGAAGATGGGCGAACGTGGCGAGGCAGAGAAATCAGCCGTTGCCTGAGTTGACCTGCGGTAGCTCTGCGCCCATGCCTTGCCCCCTCGCATGACATCTCGTTTCATTCTTTGCCGCCAAGGAGGCCTCTCATGAGCTCCGGACTCATTGCCTTGCTCGATGACATCGCCGCGCTGGCCAAAGTGGCCGCCTCGTCGCTCGATGATGCCGGTGCGATGGCCGCGAAAGCCGGTGGCAAGGCCGCGGGCATCGTGATCGACGATGCGGCCGTCACGCCGCGGTATGTGGTCGGTTTGAGCGCGGATCGGGAGCTGCCCATCATCGGGAAGATCGCCAAAGGCTCGCTGAAGAACAAGCTGCTCATCCTGCTGCCGGGTGCGCTGGGGCTCAGCCTCGTCGCGCCGTGGAGCATCACGCCGCTGCTGATGGCTGGCGGGGCGTTTTTGTGCCTGGAGGGCTATCACAAGGTGCTGCACCTCGTCCGTCCCCATCACGAGGATCAAGGCGATGCCTCGACAGCCACCACGGCCGCCGAATTGGAGCAGGAACGCGTTTCGAGTGCCATTCGCACGGATTTCATCCTCTCGGCGGAGATCATGGCCATCACGCTCGCCGCGGTGTCCACCTCGCCGCTGTGGATGCAGGCCTTTGTGCTCGCGGTGGTCGGCCTGGGCATGACGCTGCTGGTTTATGGCGTCGTCGCGCTCATCGTGAAGGCGGATGATGCCGGTGTCGCGCTCGCACGTTCCGGCGCGGGATCGGTGCGCACACTCGGCAGAGCCATCGTGACAGGGATGCCGGTGTTTTTGAAGGTGCTCAGCTTCGTCGGCATGATCGCCATGCTGTGGGTCGGCGGCGGCATCCTCGTGCATGGTTTGCATGAGATGGGTGTGCATGGGCCGGAGAAAGCGGTGCATCACGCGGCGGAAGCCTTCGCTTCCATGCTTCCCTCCCTGCATGGCCTGCTCGCGTGGCTCGGCCACGCGGGCATTGCTGCGGTGCTCGGCGTGATCGTCGGCGCGATTGTCGATCCGCTGGTGAAACACGTGCTGGTACCGCTTTGGGCACGTTTTCGGACGAAGAAGGCCTGAGGTTGAAAAGAGGGAATTGAGTACGTTGTTCACGCTTCAGCGTGTTCCCAGCGCCTGACACGCTGAAGCGTGAACAACGTACTCAGACGCTTTCCGTGGTTGTTGGAGCTTTGGATCACCCGACAGGCCGTTCCACTGCGTCAACGCATGAGAACGCGTCCTCCACTCGACTTCGCGGACAAGCGGGTAGGCAGAAGAATGGGGGCAAAAGAATGGATTTCTGAATTCTTCTGCCCCCATTCTCCTGCCTATCGGTTCGAGTTTCGGGAAGCAAGCTTCCGCCACGTCGTCCACCTGCTGAGGCACCAGCCCGCATTCGCCGATGCATTTGCCCGTGGCACGCAGGATCACCGCCCAGAGCCCATGACCGTGTTCAGCATAATGCTGCTGATTCCAAGCCACCCAGCGTTGCATCCAGATTCAGCCGTTATATTCATTTCGACGACTATGATCCTGAGGAACTCTATGCCATCTTCAATAGCATGTCAGCGGAACAGGACTTCACTGTAAGTCCAGAAGCTGCGGAGCTGCTGGCAGCACTTTTCCGTGCAAAGTGGGAAACCCGTGGTCGTGATTTTGGCAACGGACGATTTGTGAGGAATGTTCTTGAAGGCGTGGTCCAGAACCATGCGATGCGTGTCCAACGGGAAGGTCTATCTGATCGATCCGAGTTAAGTCAGCTGAGGGCCGAGGACATTCCCAGTTTGGATGCGCTGGCGAGGAATTTTTTACCACCTCCGCAAGCTCATGGTGTCAAAGAGAACATATAAAGAGCAGCAAAAGCAGATGCTTGGCATCTTCACCCGGTGGTCCATTCGCTGGTGAAACCTGGTGTCAGCGATTTCCAGCAACGTTTCTCTCTCATCGTCACTCTAGGCAAAGCCACTTTTTCAAAGCTTCGTTGATCTGCTCCATCTGGTCGCTCCGCAGAACGGCCAGCCGCCTCATAAACTTCGACAATGGCAGCGAAAGCATACCCTGAAGGTTGAAGGAGCCTTCCTTCATGCCTGGCACATTCATGGGAACGCTGAATCGAGAGGGATGAGTGGAAGTCGTCCGTGGGATGATCATCACCAGCGCAAAGTCATCCGGGGCCAGGGCTGCGCTGACGACTAGAACCGGGCGAATCTTCGCGGCCATGCCAAGATCGGCCAGCCAGACTTCGCCGCGTATGGGGTCGGTTTTCATGATTTGGATTCGCTCGCTTCCAGAACCTCCCATGCCTGAGCAGCTGCGCTGGCCTGGTCCTCCTCAGTCCAAAGGCCGTAATCATCATCAAAGATGACTCCGCTGCTCTTTTGCCGCTGCAAGGCGTGAATCCGGCCTTCGATTTGAAGGAACTGCTCCGCGTCGAGCTGATTGAGGGCTTTGTTGATGTCTGCGATAGTGCTCATGCAACGAAAGTAGGAGGATCAATGCCTCAAAGCAAGCCAGTTAAGGGGAGGAGCTTTCTCACCTCACTCGATATGCCTCCACCTCCGTCGTGAAGCCGAAGGTGTTCGGGAAGCCGCCCGCGAGTTGGGCGTAGTGGTCGAGGTAGGTGAGGCGGATGTATTTCGCCTCGGTGTCGGGGAATGAAATCGAGGCGCGGGTGGCTTGGGCGAGGGGGAAGATGTGTTTGCCGACTTCACGGAAGGTCTGGCCATCGGTGCTGACGGAGATGGCGACGGTTTTCGTGGAGCCGATCTCGGGGGCACCGACGAGGATCAAATTGAGCGTGCGCGGCTGTTTGAGGTCGATGGTGACGTGCTTCGGGAATTTTTCCGTGTTGCTGGTGGCGTAGCAGTTCGGCGCGAAGGAGGCCCAGGAACCGTCGGTGAGGCCAAAGTCCCAGCCGTAGGTGTTTTTGTCGCTGCTGGTCCAGGCGCAGCCTTTGGCGAAGTTGTCGCCGAGGTCGGGATCGACGGGCCAGTGGGTGTGGAAGGCGGTGGCGGGCAGGCCGTCGGCATTCATGAGGTTGGCGATGGCGAGCTTGCTCCACGCGAAGCGCGCACGACGCGGCTGCGGGACCTTCGCGGAGGTGAGCGCGACGCTGTCGCCGTCGATCTTGGCCTCGGCGGGCTGGAAGAGGCCATCGCGGCCGGCGATCTCGAAATGCGTGAGCGCTTTGCCATCGCGTGCGGCGAGTCCGCCGGTGGCGTGGTCGAACTTCACGCGGATGGCGGCTCCTTCGACGCTATGGCTGGCGTAGAGCGGCCCGTTCGGGTCGATCTCGCTGCGGCCATACGTTTGGCTCAAAGCCCAGAGTGAGAGGCGGCGGGCGACTTCTTTTTTCTTCGCGGGATGGATGTCCGGCACCTCGCCGATGTCGGTGATGACGGCCATGCCAGTGTGCGGGATGTCCATGCACTTCTGCTGCGCCTGCCAGAACTGCGCGAGGATCTCCGGATCCTCGGTGCCATACTGATACGGGGCGATCTGCACGAAGTAGAACGGCAACTCCGGCTGCTGAAACACGCTGCGCCATGAGGCGAGCAGGGCCTTTTTCTTGTCGGTGTAAACGAAGCCTTCGTTGTGGTTCGACTCGCCCTGATACCAGATGGCGCCGCGCAGGGCGAAGGGCACGAGCGGATGGATCATGGCATGGTAGAGCGCGGTGGGCGTGCCAGCACCAGCGGTGAGCGTCTGCGGCTGGCCGGGGATGGCGGGCACGGGCTGTTTTTTCTCCAACGCGGTCTTCACGGCCTGCTGCCACTGCGTGACGGCGGCGAGGTGCTTTTCATGCGAGGTGCGATACGCGTCACTGCCGGGAAGTTTTGCGCGGACAACGGTGACGAAGTCCTTCAGCTCCGGCACGGCATCAAAGCCCTCGATGCTCGTCCATGGCTCGATGCGCGTGCCGCCCCAGGCGCTCAAAACGATGCCGACGGGCACTTTGAGCTCCTCGTGCAGCTTCAGGCCAAAATAGTAACCGATGGCGGAAAACGAGGCCGCGCTCTCCGGCGAGCTGCGTTCCCATTTCGCGGGCACATCGTCCTGCGGCGTGAGAGCGGTGGTTTTGGGCACTTCGATGAGGCGGAGGTTCGGATGCGTGGTGTTTGGGATGTCAGCCTGCGAGTCGGGCTTCATCTGCATTTCCCACTCCATGTTCGACTGGCCGGAGGCGAGCCACACTTCGCCGATGAGCACGTCCTGCACGCTCAAGCTGCCCGCCTTCAGCACCTGCGGCTCCGCATTCGCGGGCATGGGATCGAGCTTCACCATCCATTTGCCGCCCGCGTCGGCCTTCGCGGTCTTCTTTTGCCCGGCGAACTCGACAACGACCTCCTCACCCGGCGCGGCCTTGCCCCAAACCGGCACCGCTTTGTCGCGCTGGAGCACCATGTGGTCGGTGAAGATCGACGGCAGCTTTACGGCGGCGCAGAGGGAGCTCGAAGAGAGTAGGAGGGCGAGAAGCGAGCTGATTTTCATGGTGACCATCCGAGATACCATAAGGCCG
>JBEIGR010000378.1:0-5773 GCA_040381795.1 Verrucomicrobiaceae bacterium
CTGGGCACCGAGCAGTCCCGGCCATCCTCCAGCAGATGGCTGTGGTAGAGGATGCGGTCTGTGGCGTCGGTTTTATACGGGGCCTCGACCCCGCCGATGCGATGGAGAGGCGAGGGATAGCGGCAGGGGCCGAGCGAGGGGATGCTCGTATCGTGAGGGGCGGGGGTCATGGCTGAGTAAGAGAGTGCATGAGCAGGAGGGATGCCAGCCTACTGGAGGCCAAACTTTCGATAGATTCTCCTTCGCGATCTCGTATGAAGGCGGCCCCCAAAACCAACCCCACGCCTGACAAACCCCACCCCCGTCCGGCTACCCCTTTTTGCATGGTCCCCATGGCTTGTCTCACCCCGTCCCTACGTCTCGCGCTCCTCGGCGCGGTGTTTGTGACGCTGTGCGGATGCAAAACCTCGATGTATAAAAACTGGGCAGACCGGGAGGTCTTCGGCTTGCTGAAGAAAAAGACCAGCAAGGTGCCCAATTCCGGCCAGCACCTGCTCGACATCACCCCGCCGCCGCCCGTTTCCATGAAGGAACTGGCGAAGAACCTGAAGACGGTCGAATTCCTCGGCGACCGCGCCTACATCGAAAAAGACGCCCGTGTGATCGCCCTGGCGGATGCGCTGAACTTTGGTGTGCATCGCAATCGGAACTACCTGCTGCAAAAAGAGGTCGTTTACCTCGCCGCGCTCGATTTGACGCTCACACGTCAGAATTTCTCCCCCATCCTCAGCGGCAGCGGCTCCGGCACACTGGATCGCAGCAAGGTAAGCAACGGCGTGACTACTCTGGTGAACTCCGGCACACTCACGACCAGCGGAGACATGGGCCTCACCGTGCTCACCCGCACGGGTGCCCGCCTCGCGGCGGATCTCACGACAGATTTTGTGCGCTTCATCACCGGCGGCTTGGATAGCGGCAATTCGCGGCTCGCTTTCACTCTGTCGCAGCCCTTGCTGCGAGGCGCGGGCTACCTCGCAGCCTCCGAATCGCTCACCCAGGGAGAGCGCACGGTGCTCTACAACATCCGCACCTTCACCCAGCAGCGAAAGAGTTTCGCCGTGGACGTGGCCACGCAGTATTTCCGGGCCATCCAGAGCCGCGAAACGGCCAAGAATTCCTACCTCGGCTACATGGCCTTCAATTCGGTCGTCGAGCGTGAGCAAGCCATGGCCGAAGCCAATCTACGCAGCCGTTCCTCCCTCGGCCAACTCCTCCAGGCACAGATCAATTTCCAGCGCACCTGGACCAATGCCATCCGCAACTACGAGCAGGCGCTCGACGACTTCAAGATCACTCTCGGCCTGCCTGTCACCGAACGCATCGTGCTGAACTACAAAGACCTCGACGACCTTCAAATCCTCACGCCGCCCGGCACATTGGATGATGCCATGCAGACAGCGCTCACCACGCGGCTCGATCTTTGGAATACCCGTGATCGTGCCGAGGACGCCACCCGCCGCGTTCTCATCGCGAAACAGGACACGCTACCCACACTCAACGCCGTCGTCTCCCACCGCACGCTCGATGATCCCAACGTGAACGACTTCAGCCTGCAAACCCGCAACCGCGGCGTGAGCATCGGCCTCAACACCGATCTCAATCTCAACCAGAAACCCGAACGGAACAGCCTGCGAGCCGCCATGGTGACCGAGCAGCGCACCCGTCGTGAGCTGGACCTAGCCGAGGAGCAGGTTCGCAATGCCGTGCGCACGGGCTGGCGTGATTTGGAAGTGGCTCGGAAGCAGTATGACTTCGCCAAACGCGGCATGGAGATCAGCATGAACCGTCTCGCGGTCGAAGAAGCCTTCATGGCCGAGGGCCAGGGCACCGCTCGTGATCTCATCGAGGCTCAGCGTGACCTCAACACCACTCGCGACCTCATGATCTCCACCCGCATCAATCACAATCTCGCCCGTTTACAGCTCTGGCGGGACATGGGCGTTCTCTTCATCGAGAAAGACGGCTCGTGGGTGGACGTATTAAAAAAGGAGAAACCGAAGGGAAACTGATGAAAAAGGGAAAAACCATCACCTGGCTCGTTCTGAGCACCATCACCGTCGGCCTCATCTGGCAGGCCTGGAGCTGGTTCGCTGGCGCTGGAACCTCCGAGCAGGAGGTGCCCACCTTTGCCGTGCAACGCGGCGCCTTGGAAATCAATGTCCTGCAAGGCGGTGAAATCCGCGCCCTGCAGAATCTCGAACTGAAATCCGAAATCGAGATCCCCACCAAGATCCTCTCCCTCATCCCCGAAGGCTACCTCGTGACCGAGGAAGATGTGAAAAACGGCAAGGTACTCGTCGAACTGGATGATACCGAAGTGAAGCAGAAGATTCAAAACCACGAGATCGAATTCCAAACCACCGTCTCCGCCTTCATCGATGCCGATCAGGCCCGCGAGATCCAAAAGAGCGAAAACCAGAGCCTCTTCCGCGCCATCAAAGAGACCGGTATCTTCGCCCTCATGGACTTTGAGAAGTATCTTGGCCGTGAAGTCACCGCCGCCATCCTCGCCAAAGCTGGGCTGCCAAAAGACGTGACCGATTTCGAGAAATACGCCGCCGTTTTGGAGACTCAGGCGGACACGCCGGTGAATCCCGATGCCGGCAAACCCAAGGCCGCCGCCGATAAAGCCGGCAAAAAGACCGCGCCAAAGCCCATCAGCGAGCGCATCGACTTCTCCCCCTTTCTCGAAGCCAGCACCTCGGCTGATGGCGAAGCGCAGCAGAAGCTCCGCCAGCTCGATGACGAGCTTTTGCTCCGCAAAGCCGAGCTGGCCGTGGCGAAGCAGAAGGTCGAGGCATCCGGCCGTCTGGCAGGTAAAAACTACATCTCCAAGGCCCAGCTCGAAAACGATCAGGTCACCCACGAGAAGGTGGAACTCTCCGTCAAGACCGCCGAGACGCAGCTCCACCTTTTCAAGGCCTACGAGTTCAATAAGCAGTGCTCCACGCTCATCTCCGTTTACCGCGAGGGCATCAACAAGCTCCAGCGGACCATCCGCGAGAACCGCAGCCGCCTAGCCCAGGTGGAAAGCCGTTTCCTCACCGCCAAGCGCCGCCATGAAATGGAGATCACCCAGCGTGAAAATCTCGACCGCCAGCTCAAGGCCTGCGTCGTCAAAGCGAGTCAGCCCGGTCTCGTGGCCTACGGCGACCTGAATGCCGGCTCCAGTTACAACTACAGCTACCCCATCGAAGAAGGCGCCTCCGTCCGCTTCCGCCAGACGATACTCACCATCCCGGACATGAGCCAGATGGGCGTGAAAGTGAACGTCCATGAGTCCCAGGTGAAAAAGGTACACATCGGCCAGCGGGCGCTCGTCCGTGTGGATGCGGAGCCCGGCAAGCTCCTCGAAGGCAAGGTGGCCGAGCTCGCCATCCTGCCGGATAGCAGTAGCAGCCGTTACACCCCAAATTTGAAGGTGTACCCAGCCACCATCCACATCGACGGCTTCCATCCGTGGCTCAAACCCGGCATGAATGCCAAAGTCGAGATCATCATCAATCTCCTCGCCGATGTGCTCTACGTCCCCGTGCAGTCCATCGAGGTCGATGGCGATGACCACCACTTCTGCTATGTGAGCAAAGGAGGCGGCCTTGAGCGTCGCTCCATTGTCACCGGCCAGTTCAACGAAGAATTCATCGAGGTGCGGGATGGCTTGCTGCATGGCGAGGACGTGGCCCTTTCCCTGCCGAAGAAGGCCGAGCTTGAAGACCAGCCCACACCTGCTCCCAAGCCCGCCGGCAAGCCCAAAGACGCCAAAGGCAAGGAGAAGAGCATCGCGGCAGCAAAGTAGGATGAGCTGAACGGCACACTCTGTGCTCCGCCGAGGCCATGTCCGCCTTGCATTGGACACAGCGAGCGCCCATGATGGCCGCCCGTTTCCTCTCCCGTGAGTTCTCCCGCTCCCAAAATCGTGATCATCGGTGCCGGCCTGGCAGGGCTGGCCTGTGCCCGCGTGCTGGCAAAGTCCGGCGTGCCCTTCACGCTGCTGGAAAGCTCGAATGGCGTCGGCGGTCGTGTGCGCACGGATGTGGTGGACGGCTTTCGGCTGGATCGCGGCTTTCAGGTCTTCCTCCCCGCCTACCCGGAGGCCCGCCGCGTGCTCGACTACGCCGCTCTAGAACTGCGCCCCATCTTTCGCGGAGCGGATGTGTTTGTGAAGGATCGCTTTCACCGTGTGGCTGATCCAGTGGGGCACCCCATTTGCGCCTTCAAATCCCTGCGGGATGAGGAAGTCGTCTCCCTGCGGGACAAATGGTTCACGCTGGTGCTTCGCAAAGAAGCCTTCGGACTCAAAGAACCGCCTCGCGGCCTGCCGGAGATGGAGGCGGAGGACTACCTGCGGGAGTTCGGCTTCTCCGAGCGGATGATCGATCGTTTCTTCCGGCCCTTCTTCGGCGGCATCTTCCTCGAAAAAGACCTCCGCACCTCGGCGCGGATGCTTCTGTTCCTCTTTTCCATGTTTGATCGTGGCGGCAGCGCCCTCCCCGCACAGGGCATGCAGGCCATTCCAGACCAGCTCGCCGTGGCTCTCCCACCGGGAAGCCTCAAGCTCAACATGCCCGTCGCCCATGTCCGCCGTGGTGAGGTGGGCCTCGAAAGCGGTGAACTCATCCAGGCCGATCACATCGTGCTCGCTGTGAGTGAAGATGCCGCTTTCCGCCTGCTGCCCAATGGCGTCGTTAGCATGCCAAAACCCTCCCGCTCCACCACCTGCCTCTACTTTGCGGCCAATGAAGCAGACATGCCGCTGAAGGCCCCCATCCTGCATCTCGATGGCGATGGTCGTGGCCCGGTGAATTCCATCTGCGTCCTCTCCCGCATCGCGCCGGAGTATGCGCCGCCCGGCCAGCATCTCATCTCCGCCTCCATCATCGGCATGCCTTCTAGCGCCGAGCTGGAGGATGTGGTCCGCGATCAGATGACCCGCTGGTTTGGCCCCTGCGTGAGCCGCTGGCGTCATCTGCGCAGCATCCAGGTGCGTCATGCGCAGCCGGAGGCACGCCAGCTCAAGCTCGGCGCAGCCTCACTCGCTCCCGAGATCGAGCCTGGTCTCTATCGCTGTGGCGATTGGTGTGAGGATGTCTCCATCAATGGCGCACTCCTCAGTGGTCGCCACGCTGGCGAGGCACTCCTGCGAGCCATCGGCGAGCCGGTTTGATTCACGCCCCAGCGCAAGGCAGCGCCATCGCGTGCGTATTCCACGCACAATGAACGCGCCCACCACCTCCCGCCGTCGTTTCCTCACCAGCTCGCTCGCTGGCGCTGTCTCACTTCCCGCCTGGTCAGCACCGCTCGGAGCCAATGGCGACGTCCGCGTGGCCGTCATCGGCTTTCGTGGTCGTGGCAGCGGCCATATCAAGGAGCTGCTCAAAGTGCGCGGCGTGCGCCTCGTGGCCCTTTGCGATGCCGATCAGGCCGTCATCGACAAAAAGGTGGCTGATCTCGCCAAGGACAACATCCAGGTCAAAACCTACCGCGACTTCCGCGAGTGCTGTGCCGACAAAGACATCGATGCCGTCACCATCGCCACGCCGAACCACAGCCATGTCTTGATCGCTTTGACCGCTCTCCAGCACGGCAAGCACGTCTATGTCGAAAAACCGGTGAGCCATAATTTGATCGAGAGCGCCAAACTCATGGCTGCCGCCACCAAAGCCGCCGCCAAGGGCCTCATCGTGCAGCATGGCATGCAGCGCCGCTCCGATGAAGGCTGGGCCGCCGCCATGCAGTGGGTCAAAGAAGGCCACATCGGCAAGGCCAAGCTCTC
>JBEIGR010000379.1:0-5760 GCA_040381795.1 Verrucomicrobiaceae bacterium
CAACTCGCCGCCGTGCGTGCCACCACATCCGCCATCGTTTTCCGCTCCTCATGGCTGGCTGTGATGTCGAGAAAGACCAGCTCATCAGCTCCCTGAGCATTGTAAACCTGCGCACACTCCACGGGATCGCCCGCATCGCGGAGTTGGAGGAATTTCGTGCCTTTCACGACACGGCCTTCCTTCACATCGAGGCAGGGGATGATTCTTTTCGTCAGCATAATGGGGGCGGCCATGAAGCACGCTCCGGGCGGTCTTGGCAAGGTGCGAGAGCCGGAAATGCTCGGCAGGGCTACCTCACCGTGCCCACCAGCTCCTGTAGGCGGCTGATCTGCGCCTTCATCAGCGCCATTTCCGCCTCGATTTTGGTCTTCCAATCGTCATCGAGCGCCACAGCCGAGGAGGCGGGTGTGATCACGATGGGCGCGGCGATGGCCTGCGGCTCCACATCACCGCAGAAGAGGTGCAAATACTGCGCCACGCGACGTCCGGGGCCGGATGGCAGGCATTTGATCACCGGACCAGACCGGTAGCCGATGAGTTCGGCGAGCGTGTTGTCCACGCTTTCAATGTCCGGGAAGGCGTGCAGGCGCTCCGTGCGCTGGCGCAGCTCGCCAGCGGTCTGAGCACCGCGAAGAAGCAGCATGCACAGCAGCGCCACCTGCGGGCGTTCGAGGTCCGGCAGCTTGCCTTTGAGATTGTGGCGATACTTTTGCACACGGGCACCCACGATGGTCACCTGGAAGACGTAGCCACGGCTCTTCATCGAATCCAGTGCCCGCTGCACCGTGCTATCATCGAGCTGCATCATCGGATCACGGCTCGTCGTCTGATTGCAGGCGGAGACGAGCGCATTCAGCGTCATCGGGTAGTAATCCGGCAGCGTGATCTCCTTTTCGATCAGGCAGCCCAGCACGCGGGCCTCCTCGGGGGAAAGAATGCTCGGAATGGCGGGAGAGGCGGAAGTGATTTCGTCGGACATGGCTGTTGGGGATCGGAAATGAAGCCGCGCTTCAACATAAGCGCAACCACGCGACGATATCCTCGAAGCTTACGACCGTCCGCGAGCTGGAAAACTCCATCTAAAGAGCCTTATCGCCACCCTCGAGGCGAAGAAAGCGATGACGGCGAGCTGAGACGTGGTGAGAAACCTTTGCGCCTTGGCGGCTTTGCGTGACAATCACCGCCATGAAGCGACTCACGCTCCTCATTCTCGCCTGCGCCGCCACGACTGACCTACTCGCCAACGGCGGCGGTTACTCGAAAGGCGTCGTCTCCACCTCGGCCTTCCAGCCCATCGGCGTCGAGCAGGTCGAGATGCTTTCCGAGCGCCTCGAAATCGACCTCCACATCGAATACGCGGACATCCGGATCGAGTATGTGCTGCACAATCCCGGGAAGAAGATCACCGTCGAATGCGGTTTTCCGGCGGCGGCATCGAACTTCAACATGTTTGTCCCACAGGCCCAAATGGCGAATCGCAAGCCGGAAATGCTAGAGGGCTTTTCTGTCGTCGCTGATGACAAAAAGCTCAAAGTCAGCGTCCTACCCGATGATGCCAAACTGAACCGGGAGGCCCGAAAGCTCGACAAGCTCAGCCTCATCTCCTGGCATATCGTCAAGATTCCCTTTTCCGCAGGCCAGACACGCCGGGTGAGCGTCTCCTATCGCAATCCTTATCACATCCAGCGATCATTTGTCTCAGACGACTCGTCGGCATCCTCACCATCGCTTGCCTACCTGTTTTCTGCCGCCGGACTTTGGGCGGGTCCTATCAAACAAGGCACCGTGATCATCAACGCCACCACGGTGAAGGCGGATCGCGTCCAACTCAGCCATCCCAAGCGGTTCACCGCTGAGCCGGGCTGCTGGAAATGGTCGTTCACCGACTTTGAACCCACTCTCGAGGATGATCTGATCATCAAAACCAGTCCTGCAAAGCACGGCTTTCATGGTGGCTACCTGGCCGATGGGGGCGAATGGAAAGACGATGGCCTCAAAGGGGCAAAATGGTTTGTTCACGCCGGATTCACCGCCACAGCCTCCTCCTATCTTAAGGAGGCTGATGGAGCCGAGCACCCTCCTGAACACCTGGCTGACTGGGAACGAAACGCGTGGGTCGAAGGGCGAGATGGTGACGGCATTGGCGAATCCGTGACACTCACCCTCGAAAAGCCGGCCAAAGTAGGGCGCGTTGGCATTCAAAACGGCTACACCAAGTCACGCGCCCTGTATTTCGCCAACAACCGTGCCGCGCAGTTCAATGTCAGCATCAATGACGGAAAGCCCTTCCAGGTCGAAGTGCCGGATGAGTATCTCGAAGAAGAGCTGTTTTGGTTCGATCTGCCGAAATCATCCGCGCCCGTCAAAACCATCAAATTCGAGATCGCTGCCATCCACGCAGGCACCACCTACAAGGACACCGCCATCTCCAAGATTGATCTCCTGGTTCCCCTCGACAAAACACCCAAGATTCAGCCCTCGCGATGAACTCAACGAGTGCCTGGAGCTTGAGAACCAGCCTCTCTGCGGCGTTCCAAACTCTGCGGTGCTTCCTTCTGGGCCTCGCTCCCGCTAGCGCCCTCGCGCAAACGCTGCCCGTGCATGTTGAGGAGTCGCACGCAGGCACCTTTTACCATCTCGTCGAGACGCTGCCGCTGAAGGAGCCACACACGCTGGTGCTGATTGATGCGCATAGCGATGCGAACGGCATTGCGAACTCGGATGACATTCGCGCGGCCATCCGGCGCGGACCGACGCTCCAGAAACGAGCCGAGATGCTGGCTGAATGGCGGAAGGCGGGACGCATCCAGTGCTTCAACTGGATCGAGCCACTGATGCCATCGCCCATCGCCGAAGTGATCTGGATTCCAGCCGCACGACTCGATGAAAAACGACGCACTGAACTCGAAAAGGAGGCGCGTGAGTATCTCGATGCGCACGAGGAGACTCTGCCGCGGGACGCAGGACCCCTCGCCTCCAGCTACCGGGTGATAAGCTTCGAGGCTTTCGCGCAGGAAGCCAAGACATGGCCGGAATCGCGGCTCGTCGTCGCCAGCGTGGACCTCGACTATTTTGTCAATGAGCCCGAGAGCGAGTTGGAACGCATCATGGACGTTCTGACACGGCTGCGGGCGCTTCGCAGCCTCAGCTTTGCCATTTCATCGCCCTATCAAAAGGACGCCATCCAAGCGGAGAAGCTCGCCACGCTGGCGCTGGATGCCGCGTGGCGGATTCCGAATGCCACGGTCCACTTCGATCCTCTGGCACGCACCGGTCCGGACAAGTCCCTCATGGCGCGATTGCTGGAGCGCCAAGGAAAACAAATCCCCGCGCTCGATGTCAGCAAAGCAGGTCCCGAGCTGCGAAGTCTGCTGCGACTGCACGGCCTGTGCGATCAGCCGGAGCCGTTTTCGCATCGCATTCATGCTCCTGGCCAGTTGAGATCTTCCGATGGCACTTGGGACCTCGCTTTCAAACCTGACACGGTCATCGCCCTCGATCCTGAGCCCATCGGTGCCCGCGTGCGCTGGTGGGCGCTGCGTGCAGCGGACACCAGCTACCGAATCGGTGACGCAAATCTCGGCTTCGCGGCGAATGCGCCACGCTGGATGTGGCAGAAGCGTCATCTCATCGCCGAAGGACCTGCCATGGGCCGCCTTTCACTCGATCAAATCACGCGAGGCGCGGATTGCGGCACTTTTGAGCTCTACGCCGAGGTCATCCGCGATGGTGAGGCCCAACGCACGCCCTCCGCCATCCTCCGCCTTGCCAAACCGGGCACGACAGGAGTGCGAGCGGCCTGGAGCCGCCAATTTGGCCTGCCCTATGTGTTCGACTCCCGCCTGCTCACGCGTGGCACATTGACTGGCGCGGAGGCCTGCCACGGCGCTGATTGCGCGAATTTCATCACCGCTGGCTTGCGGGAAGAAGGCTGGCTGCTGCCATGGGGCAGTCCGGCGGATGTGAAACCCTTCCTCCAAACCGTCAGCACGATCACTGAGCCCACGCTGCTGCATTTCGGCTCGCACCTCGCCGCGATTTGGGAAGACCGGCCACCGCTCGGCCAGCTCGACGATTCCGACCTTTGCGTGCATCAGCTCGAAGGCCTGCCTGAGGTCCTGCCCTTCGCCAAATTGCAATCCGGGCGCTCAAAACCGACGCTCATGACGGTGCGCGATCCTGATGAAGTGATCCGCATCGCCATCTGTGGCGATTTGATGCTCGGACGAGGTCTCGCCGATGAAACCAATCCACTGCGGCATGTGCGGCACGTTTTGCAGCGAGCCGATCTGGCCCTCGGAAATCTCGAATGCGTCATCGGCGCCACGAAACCCCAGCGACGTCACCAACTCATCGCACCACCACAGGCTGCCGCAAGGCTTCGCGAAGCCGGATTAGATGCCCTGAGCCTCGAAAACAACCATGCCCTCGATCTCGGCCCCGAAGGCCATGCGGCCACTTCTTTGGCTCTCCAAGCCGAAAAGCTCGCCGTGATCAGCCGGGAGCCGAGAACCTTCGAAATTCGCGGTAAACGCATCGCGGTGATCGCATTCGATGATTCACGTGAAGATGCCGTTTTGCCCCAAGTGCCTGCTGGAGCGGATTATGTCATCGCTTTGCCGCACTGGGGCCGTGAACACACGACGATACCGACTTCACGGCAGCGTGAAATCGCCGCTCAACTCGTCCAGGCAGGTGTCCATCTCGTCGCTGGCAGTGGGCCACATGCCTTGCAGCCGCTGGAGCATCATTTGGGTGGCAGCGTGGCCTTTTCCCTCGGCAACACGGTCTTTGATGGCCCCGGTCCAGATGCCGAATGGGATCGCGGAGGAGTTCTCGAAATAACGCTTGATGCCCGCGACTGCCGTCCGGTGCGAATTCAGCTTCACGAAGTGCCGCGACAGTAACGTCAGCACTCACTTCACCGCCGCCACATCCTTCACGCTGAGCGTGCCGAAGGCGAAGCCGAGGCTGAAGTTGGTTTTGACACGGGCGAAGGAGGGGTGGTCGTAGGTTTGGGTGAAATCGCCGAGTTTCAGGGTGGCTTTGCTGCCGTTGAGGGTGACGGAAAGGGGCGTCCACTGGCCGGGGACGAGTTTCACGGCCTTCTCGGTGGCGAGGGCGATGGATTTATGATCGGGGCTGTCAGATGGAAAGGCTCGCACGGAGGTGCCGGCGGCGCTGAGGACGAGGCGGAAGACGTGGCCTTCGGCTCCGTTGCAGGTGAAGACGACGGTTTTGACGGCGGCATCCGGTTTGAAGGCCATGCGGAGGGTCGCATCGGTGTGGGCGAGGTCGTAAAAGAGGATGGGTCCGTGGTCTTTGTTCTTTTTAAAGAGCTCGTCGTCCTGCGTGCAGGTGGCGGTGTGATCGGCGAAGGTCCATTCACCACGCATGGCGCGGCGTTGATCGAGCTTGGGCGCTGAGAAGTCGTCTTGCAGCAAAGGGGCGTCGGCGGCGAGGGCGGAGGCAGTGAGCAGGCAAAGGAGAAGGAGGTGTTTCATGGTCGTAGGACGAGTTTTCCAACTCGTCGGGATAGGTGACGGGATGAACGAGTTGGAAAACTCGTTCTACAGCTTCTTCGCGATCTTGTTGAAGCCTACGCGGACGGTGCCGTTGGGAGCGATGAGCGGTTGCGGATTGGCCACGCGGCCCAGCTCACGCACGCCGGGTGCATCCTTGGTTTTGTCGCCAAGATCGGCTCGCATGGTTTCGGCGTGCTTTTGGAGCTGGGCGACGATGTCTGCATGCTTGGCGGCG
>JBEIGR010000380.1:0-5756 GCA_040381795.1 Verrucomicrobiaceae bacterium
CCGACTGGCGCTGTGGGCGCTGGCGAAGGACTATGGCAAGACCGGTACCGTCCCCAGCGGCCCGCTGTATCGAAGCTCCACCATCAGCGGGGACAAAGTGCGCATTCAGTTCGATTACACCGGCACCAGCCTCAAAACACGCGACGGCGGTGAGTTAAAGCACTTCCAAATCACCGGTGCGGACAAGAAATGGGTCTGGGCCAAGGCCAAGATCGAGGGCAACGAGGTGGTCGTTTGGCATGACAGCGTGAAACAGCCCATCGGCGTCCGCTACGCCTGGGCCGCCTGGCCTCAGGGTGCCAATTTGACCAATGCCGAAGGCCTTCCCGCCTCCTGCTTCCGCACGGATGACTTCCTTCCCAGCACCCTCGGCGTCACCTCGCCCTTCAAAGAGGCCACCGCCGTGGCTCCGTAGCATTTCAGGCGAAAATCCCTGCTGCTAGCCAATTGCCAATCCGGGCAGCTTTGCCATGCTGGGACCTCCATGACCACCCCCGCTCTTCGTTACTGCCCCGATTTGTACAACTACCAACGCCGCGAAACACGCCCGGTGATGGTCGGCAAGGTCCAGATCGGCGGTGGAGCCCCCATTGTGGTGCAAAGCATGCTCACCAGTGACACGCGTGACGCTGAGGCCTGTGTGAAGGAAGCTCTCGGCCTTGCCGAGGCCGGCTGCCAGATCGTCCGCGTCACCGCCCAGACGCGTGTCATTGCTGAAAACCTCCAGCACATTCGTGATGGCATCCGTGCCGCGGGCTGCGATGTGCCGTTGGTGGCCGACATCCACTTCAAACCCGATGCCGCCATGGAGGCCGTGAAATGGGTGGAGAAGGTCCGCGTGAATCCAGGCAACTACGCCGACAAGAAGAAGTTCGCCGTCAAAGAGTACACCGATGAAGAGTATGCCGCCGAGGTAGCCTACATGGAGGAACAGTTCGTGCCGCTGGTGAAGGACTGCATCCGCCTGAACCGTGCGATGCGCATCGGCACGAATCACGGCAGCCTCAGTGATCGCATCATGAACCGCCACGGGGATACCCCCCTCGGCATGGTGGAGAGCGCCCTCGAATTCGCCCGCATCGCGAGGGCGCAGGGCTTTCATAACTTCCTCTTCTCGATGAAGGCCAGTAATCCGAAAGTCATGATTGAGGCCTATCGACTGCTCGTGGCGCATTTGAATGCCCTCGGTGCGGATTGGAACTATCCCATCCACCTCGGCGTCACTGAGGCGGGCGATGGCGAGGACGGCCGCATCAAGAGCGCCATTGGCATCGGCTCGCTGATGGCCGATGGCATTGGTGACACCGTGCGTGTTTCGTTGACCGAGGACGCGATTTTTGAGATCCCCGTGGCTCAGCAACTGGTCAAACCTTACAACGAAGGTCTGCCAGCAAATCACGAGCGCATCGAAAACGCCCCCGCGATCAGCTATGACCCGTTTGACTATGTCCGTCGTGAATCCCATGTCATTTCCACCGGCGGCGTGAAGCTCGGTGGGCATGAAACCGTGCCCGTTTTCACCACGCGGGCCAAATGGGATGCCGTCGCTCACAAGATGGACAAACTCGGTGACTACAAGCCTGAGATCGTCATCGAAGACAGCGGCGCCACAGCGATCGATCCTCGCGACGAGGCCGCCATCTCGGCTTTGAACGCCTCCATTGAGCCGAAACTCGTCACTGTGTCGGATGGCCTCAATCTCGGCGTGATCGCTGCCTACCGCCTCCTCGCCGCGAAGCTCGACAAGAAGCATTCGATCCTGCTCAAAGACACGCTGAAGCCTGCCGAAGGTAATGACTTCACCGAGAATCTCCTCAACGCCGCCACCCACATCGGCTCGCTCCTTTGCGATGGCATTGGTGATGCCGTCATCGTCAATGGCGAGCCAGCTCCCGGTCAGTCGCTGCGCATCAGCTACAACATCCTGCAGGCCGCCGGCGTCCGCATCTTCAAGACCGACTACGTCGCCTGCCCGAGCTGCGGACGCACGCTCTTCAATCTGCAAACCACCACGCAAAAAATCCGCGCCGCCACCGGTCACCTCAAAGGCGTGCGCATCGCCGTCATGGGCTGCATCGTGAATGGCCCTGGCGAGATGGCCGATGCCGATTTCGGCTACGTCGGCGGAGCTCCTTCGAAGATCAATCTCTACGTCGGCAAGACCGCCGTGAAGTTCAACATCCCCGAGGAAGAAGCCGTCGAGCGCCTCATCGACCTCATCAAAGAGCACAACCGCTGGTTTGATGCTCCCTTGGCACCCTGATCCATGTTCCCATGAAAAAATTCGCTCTTCTCTCCCTCCTGCTACTGGCCGCTTGCGGTCGTGAAGCCGCTCCAAGTGTCGCTTCGAAGCCCGGCGGCAAACCCCAGGTGCTCGTCGCCAATTATCCGCTCAAGTATTTCGCCGAGTGCATCGGCATGAGCGCCATCGAGGTCGTCTTCCCCGCGCCCGGCGATGAAGATCCCGCTTTCTGGCAGCCCGATGATGCTGCTATCACGCAGTTTCAGAATGCTGACGTCATCCTCATGAATGGCGCCACTTATTCGAAGTGGGCGGAGAAGGTCACGCTGCCGCAATCGAAGCTCGTGGACACCTCTGCTTCCTTCAAAGCGCAATACATCGAGATCAAAGCGGACAGCACCCACAGCCACGGCCCCGGCGGCGAGCACAGCCACAGCGGCACCGCCTTCACGACATGGCTTGACCTCACACAAGCCGTTCAACAAGCGGAAGCTGTGAAGACGGCGTTGGCCAAGTTTGCACCCGACGCCGAGAAGAACTTCGCGGCGCTGAAAAGCGACCTAGAGGCTCTTGATGCTCGGCTGATCGCTGTCGGCAAGCGCCTTGCCAATGCGCCCCTCGTTGCCTCGCATCCCGTGTATCATTACTTCGCGCGTCGTTATGCGTTGAACCTTCAAGCCGTGCTCTGGGAGCCTGAAACGGTGCCTGATGACAAGGCGATGGAAGAGCTGAAAGCCATCCTCGCGAAGCATTCAGCCAAATGGATGATCTGGGAAGGTGAGCCAGCCAAGGAAAGCGTGGCAAAGCTGGATGCCATCGGCGTGAAGAGCGTCGTCTTCGATCCCTGTGGCAATGCGCCAGATGGCGGTGACTTTTTGAGCGTGATGAAGGCCAATATGGAGGCTCTCGAAAAGGCCTTTCCATGAGTTGACTGAGTTCTAGGTGTGATAAGCTCTCTGAAGAGACTAGGGCTAAGAAAAATATACATTTAGCTGTTGACGGCCTAATAAGACCGTGGCAGACTGCGTTACCTTCATCACAAGCCATGAACACCAACCTGACACATCCTAACTCACCCGCACGCGTCGAGCGTCAGGGAGAGATTTTGCGGTCCGGGTCCGGTCGCCACCTCGGTGGTTTTGGCAAACGAGTGATGCCCGCCTATCCGGCCTGCGATTGGAGTCTCTCCATAACCCACCCATATCACGAGCAGGGCGAAATGCCGCCCACCTAGCCCTCCAAAGGCCAGTTTTCCGAAGGAAGCCCTGCTCGCCCTCTCCAAGGCAGCAGGGCTTCTTCTTTTTCCCCTTTCAGTTTCGAGATCCAACCTCAACCCCATTCATTCCGACCTCATGAACCCATCCGCGGCCTGACCTCCGCGCCCCTCACAGCAACGAAAAACCCCGGCATCGACTGCAATCGATACCGGGGCCAGGCCGCCAGGCAGACTCCGGGAGGAGCCGTTTTGAGACACCAAGCAACGGACCTGAGAGCAGGTTTGCACCCTCCACCCGAATGTCAACCATGACAGCCAACGAATACATAAAGTTCCTATGCCAAAGCGAGGAACGAGGGGGATTTTTGTCCCAATTTCACAGAACCAAACGGCTTCCCTGGGAGGTGTGCCATAAACACCGAAACATCCACCGTGAAACACCTGTGGGTACGACGCCAGCGATCGAGTGACCTCCACTCCATCCCGCGCGTGGTAGCGGTGTTCGTTCTTTATTGGCAGATCGCCCCCTCATCATGGGGCCGATCTGCCATCCAAGGGCACAGAGGGCGGCAAATAGTGGCCTGACTCTGGGGAGAGTGTGTGGTGGTGTGGCCGTCTCTGTGCCCTTGGATGGTAGAACGCAGATTTTCCAGTGTGGTGCAGCCGTCCCGGCTGTTCCCCAAAAAACGGCGGTGGCAGACAAGCAATGCACGGGCCTCCAAAACCCGAAGATGTGGGCGCGATACCCACCCGCCGTGCCATTTCATAACCAGAACGCGGCGGTAGATCGCTAAAGAGGCGACCCGGGCTGTAACCCCGAAGCTCTTCGGAGCCAGCACGGAGCATTACCGTGACGCCGCACCCCTTTCATGGAGCGCATGCACATGCCCGGCACGACAGAGGATCACCACGCCACAGGTTAGGCGGGTAGGTCGTGTCACCGCATGCGCTCCATGGCCAATTTCAAAGGCAGGGAGAGCCAGCGCTCCAGCATGTCTCATACGCATGTTTCGCCGGTGCAACTCCGGCCCCTGCATCCATTTCAAGGTCCGTTAGCTCAATCAGCTAGAGCACTCGCCTGTCGAGCGAAAGGTAGCGGGAGCAAAGCCCGCACGGACCGCCAATTTTCCATGGGCTCGTAGTGATAGATGGCAGCACGGCCGGTTTGCATCCGGCAGGCGACGGAGCGTTACCGTCCGAGTCCACCAATTCAGAATCCTCGGTGATCTAACAGTAGGATGCCGCTCTGTTAAAGCGGCCGCGATGGTGCGAATCCATCCCGAGGAGCCCTTTCAAGAGTGTGGTGCAGTCCTCTGGACTGCGTCTGCAATCGCAGCCGAGACGGCTGAACCACTTTCAATCCCTCCGTAGCTCAACAGCAGAGCACCCGCCCGATAAGCGGGAGACCGTGGAGCATCACCACGCCGAGGGACCAAATTCCAAACGCTAGGATGGCTCAGACAGATGAGCAGCGGGTTGAAGCCCCGATCAGGTTGGCGCGATACCAACTCCAGCGACCAGTTTCGTGGCATTGATGTAACAGCAAGCATGTCTGTCTTCCAAACAGAGCGTGTCGGGGCAGCACCGACATGCCACACCAAATCTTAAAGCTCCCGAAGTGTAAGAGCCATGCACGCCACTTTGCGAAGGTGGAAGCTCGAGGTGCAAGTCCTCGCGGGAGCACCATTTCATGTCTTCGTGGCCGACTTAGAAAGGCACCGATCTCGTAAATCGGATCATGTGGGCGCACATCCCACCGAAGGCTCCATTTCAAACACCCTGCATGTTGTAACAGTCAGCATTCCTCGTTGTGAACGAGGCGGTGCCGGTGCGAATCCGGCTGTGGGAACCATTTCATCCTCGTGCGCAAGGCAAAGAGCCGAGCCAGCGGTCTGCAACACCGCATTACCCAGTGCGAGCCTGGGGCGCACGTCCACTTTTCATCGGATACGAGAGAGCCAGCAGCACTCGCTTGCCTTGGAAGCAAGAGTAGCCCGGGGCAGCGCCGGGGTATCCGACCAATTCATTGGTCTGTAGCTTAACAGTCAGAGCGTCGGGCTCATAACCCGGAAGATGCTGGTGCAGCGCCAAAGCGCGATAGCGCGTCGTCATGAGGTGCGGAGCAGACTGGGCACAGCGGCAGGAGCCGCAACTCCTGCCGGACCGACCATTTCGAAACAGCCCTGTAGCTCAATGTGAGAGCATGCGCCTTTGAAGCGCAGAGTTGATGGTGCGAGTCCATCCAGGGCCACCATCTTCATGCCCATGTAGTCCAATGCAGAGACAACCGCCTCAGAA
>JBEIGR010000381.1:0-5745 GCA_040381795.1 Verrucomicrobiaceae bacterium
ATGCTCAGCAGTGCGGTGCCCATGACGTTGAGGCTGCCACTGCCGCGATTGCCGTGGTAGCGCAACGGGCAGTCGGCGAGCAACTGCTGCCAACGATCTCCCGCTTCGAGGAACTGGAAGAAGAACATGAGCTGTCCCTCGCGGCTGACGGGTGCCTGACTATCCCACTCGGCATAAAAGCGTCCGCCCGGAGTGTCCAGAGGCCAGCGGGCGGCTGCGCAATTGGAAGTCGAACGTGGCTCACTTTCCAGGTGAGCTTCACAAGGTACGATTTTGCCTGCCATTGGCCCATTATATCAGCCTCCCAGCTTTCTTGGCAGCTTCTCCATTCACGGTTTTAGGTTTATCACCTCCACATCTACATCACGACTCTCCGGGCAAGTATTGGACTCGCGCGATTTATGCCGTCTCATCTCCGTCGTGCTGCGTTGCCTCGCTACGCTCGCCCCTGCGGGGCAGCCTGCGGATGGCTGTCTCCGCTGCGCTCCGGCTGCATGTGGTTCTTGTTCATCGGTGCAATGTTTTGCCTCCGCCTTCCTTCAGACTCCGCCTCACGACGGACGCCCTTGGCGTGCAGCTACGCTTCCCCCTGCCGGGTGCGGGTGGACTTGAACCACCAAGTGATTGCGCCCTGCCGGGCGCACACAAAAAAAGCGGGAGTCCGAGGACTCCCGCCTCGGGGGAAAGGGGATGGCTTATTTCTTCGGCTCGGCGAGAGGCGGAGCAGGAGGAGTGGCGGGGGCCTCAGCAGGTTTTAGCTCGGGCTTGGGAGTAGCTGGTGGGCTGACGGTCTTGTCCTTGATCTCGTTGGCGGGAGGGACAGAGATCGGTGGGGTGGTCACAGTGATGGGGGCGGGCTTTGCAGCGGCATCGGCGGAAGGCTTGGCGGGTTCCGCAGGAGGGGCGACGGGCTTGAGGCCGGGGATGGTGCCGGGGGTGAGGCCTGGAATGGTGGGAGCGGGCGCGGCGGGCTTGGCTTCATCCTTTTTGAGGAGTTCGCTGCGCTTCTTGAAGAGGGTGTTCACGGTGTATTCGGTCACCTGATAGACCCAGCCATCACAGGCTTTTTCTTTGGCGAGCTTTTCTTCGAGGGTCTTTTTCTGGGCGTCGAAATTCTCGTCGTTGGTCTTTTTGTCCTCGGGCTTCTCGTCCTTGGGGGCTTCGCGCTTCTGCGGGATGGCGGCGGTGGTGGTGACGGTCATGTACCATTTGTCCGCGCCATCGACGGCCTTTTTGGCAGCCTGCACGGTGTAGGTGAATCCTTCGAAGGTGGTGATCACGGCTTTGACGCCTTCTTTGAAGGTCTCGGCGGCTTTCTCCTTGGCGAGCACATCGTCGAAGGTGGGGCCGGAGAGGAAGCTGGAAAGGCTGGCTTTGGCATCATCGAGCTTTTCATCGGCTTTCGCACCTTCGAGGGCGAATTCGGTGTCGCTCTCAGCCTTTTTGGAGGCTTTCCAGGAGTCTTCGGCCTTTGGCGCGGTGACTTCGATGCTCTTGAGTTTGGAGACGGCGATGAAGTCTTTCAGAACCCAGGCTTCGGGCTTGTTTTCGAGGTCGCTGAACTGGTTGGCGACCTCGTAGATAGTGTCTTCGTTTTTGAGGCGAACAAAGCGGTTACCCTGTGGGCCACCGCCAAACATGCTCATCTGCTCGTCCTGGCCGCCGGAACTGGTGACTTTTCCACCGAGGACGAAGGATTGCTTCACGGTGCCGGATTCATCGAGGAGTTCGATGAGCGTGCCGACGCCGAAGGCGGTGGCGTCACCGGGTGAATTCACGCCGATCTTGCCCCAGGAGTCTTTGCCGATGCGGCGGCCAGCTTTGATCTTTTCATACTTCAGGCCCATGAGCACGGTCTGGAGCTTTTCTTTGTTGGCTGGATAGCCGCCACGATCTGCGACGATCCACTGATCCCCCTGCACGGTGATATTGGTCTCTTGTTTGTCTTCCTTGATGCGGATCTTCTTGATGCCGTTGATATCGAAATCAGGGAAAAGATACTCACGCGTCTTGGTGGCACCGCTGTTGGCGCGGTTGAGGCGGGATTGGCGTTGATTGCTCTGGTAGTAGATAGCGCCAATGATGGCGGCCAGCAGCACGAGGAGAAGGATGATCTTTTTCATGGTCGTTCGAGGTTCTCAGTTCTCGGGTGAAGTGATTAGGCAGCGGCAGTGAGAGAGCGGCGGCGCATGGCAAGGAGAAGGCCGACGACGCCGACGAGGAGCGGCACGCCGAGGACGTTGAGGCTCTTGAGGAGAGTCTTTTGGAATTCGACCTCCTTGTTGACCTCCTTGCGGATGTCACGCACCTCGCGGTCGATCTTGACGGAGTTTTTCTCCATCTCCTTGATGTTGTTCATGGTGCCTTGGTCGACGATGAGAGCACCTTTTTTGAGGTCGATCTGAGGGCGGGCCTTGCTGAGCTGCTCGGCGAGCTTTTGACGCTCAGCTTCGAGGGAGACGAGCTTCGGGCGGTATTTCTCTTCCACTTCCTCACGCATCTCTTTGAGCTTGGAGAACGGGCGGATGGGAGATTTGCGATTGCGCACCTGGATGAGATCACCGCCACCGGCGAGGACTTCGACGGTATTCAGCAGCATGGGGAGATTTCCACCATTGGTGACCATGCCGACGCCGAGATCTCCCTGACGGAGGCAGAAGGCATCATAGAGCATGTCCGCATCGGAGAAGACGATGACGTTGCGCTCGCTGTCGATGGAGTCTTTGAGGGAATCGTCTTTTTTGGGCGCAGCTGGGGCTGGAGCGGCAGGTGCGGGGGCCGCGACGGGAGCAGTGGTGACTGAAACGGGAGGTGTGGTGGTCGTGGCGGCGGGCTTGGTGGCATCCTGTTCGGCACCGCCGGTTTCTTTGGAGACGCCGGGGGCGTTAGGGCGGCCGCTCGGGAAGGCACTCTTGAATTTGCCTTTGATGTGGACGCCCACGACCTGCTTTTTACCGCTGGCGGTGAAGTTCGTCATCGGCTCGCGGCGGAGTTTTTCGGCGGCGGCGGTGTCGATCATCTCGGAGGCTTCGGAGCTGGAGGCGAGGGTGGTGGCATCGAGGCCCTCTTTCTTGTCGATACCGAAGGAGCCGGCATTCATGAGGGTGAAGGCCTGAAGACCGGTGGTGAAGCGGCTCTCCTGATTGATGGCCTTGGCAGGCAATTGCAGCGCGGTGGGCATCGTGCGGCCCTGGAGCATGCCGCGGTAGTTCATATCGGCGAGGATCATGTCCTTCTTGTAATTGATGCCCCAGGCTTTGAAGAGGTTCGAGAGGTCGGAGGAGCCGTTGATCATGGTGCCGGGCTGGCCGGTCATGGGATTTTGCTGGCTGCTCATGGCCTGAGCCAGGAGGCTCTGCGGGTCCACAAAGGCCACCACATTGCCGCCGCCGAGGAGATACTGGTCGATGGCAAATTCAGCGGTCTCTGTGATATCCGCCGGGTGGATGACGATGAGGACGGTGATGTCCTTATCGATCTTATCGGTGGAAAAAGGCACTTCGCGGACCTCGTAATCGGCGCGGAGCTGCTGGATGACGGCCCAAGCCTCACCCCCACGCTGGCGCTGCATCATGGCCATGGGATTGCCACCGATCTGCATGGCACTCATGTAGCCGATGATGGTCTTGGTGGGACGGATGACCTTGGCGATGGCTCGGGAGACCTCGTATTCAAGGGAGGTGGCGTCATCGGGGCTGAGGAATGGCAGCACTTCCTTCTGGTCGAGGCACTTCACTGTCATACCGAGGTAGATATTGTCCCCTTCTTGATTGACCTGCATGCCACGGACTTCGTCTTCCTTGGCCTTGTCTTCATCATCGGTATCCGGGTTCGGATGGATGACTTCGAGGACGACGTTGTTGCCGCCCTGTTTTTCATATTCCAGGAGAAGATCCTCAATGGTGCGGGCGTGCGGTTTGAGGAGATTGGGCATCACACGGTCATCGTTCGTGGCGAAAAACCGGATGGTGACCGGCTCGTCCGCGTTGATGCGGCTGAGGATGTTCTTGGTGCCGGGGGAGAGGGTATAGAGACCGTCCTCGGTGAGATCGAGGCGGAAATTTCCAAAGCCCACGCCACCAACGAGAAAGTTGATGGCGGCGATGACGGCAATGGTCAGCAGGGTGGTGATGCCAAAGGCGGCTGTCTTGGTGGAAGCACTCATGGCTGGTGGAAGGGGATGAGGGATAAGAGAAAAAGGATGAAGGATCGATCAGGCACGCTTCGAACGGAGACCGAGGTCGGTCACGAGCAGGGCGGCAGCGATGACGGAGACGAAGTAGAGCACGTCGCGAAAGACGAAGATGCCCTTGGTCATTTCAAAGAAGTGATCCATGAAGCTAAAGTAGCTCACGAAACGCACGAGCCACTCAAAGCCGTTTGGCACGGCGTTCACGATGGCCTGGGTGATGCCGGGGTCACCAATAAGGGCGATGACGAGGCAGAAGGCCACGCTGATGATGAAGCACACCACCTGGCTGCGGGTGAAGGCGCTGATGGCGCTGGTCACGGCGAGGCAGGCCATGGCATACAGATAACTGGCGACGTAGCCGCTGATGATGGGACCGCTGTCAGGATCACCGAGGTAGCCGACGGTCATCGCGATGGTGAAGGTGAGACCGAGGCCGATGGCCCACACGAAGGCCGCAGCGAAGAATTTGCCCAAGATGGCCTGCCAGGGGGAGACTGGCATGGTCATAAGCAGTTCGATGGTGCCGAGGCGATGTTCTTCGGACCACAAACGCATGCCCACAGCGGGAGCGAGCACGGTGTAGATCCAAGGATGCCATACGAAGAAGCGTGTGGCGAGCGAGACGTCATCGCTATCGAGGATGCGGGAGAAGAAAAATGCGAAGCCCTGGGAGGCCAGCAGGAAGATCACCACGATGACGTAAAGCACCGGGGAGTTGAAGTAGGCCAGGAACTCGCGTTTGAAGACGGTCAGGGTGTTTTCGATGTCACGTTTGTTCATGATAGTCGGGGAGATAAAAGTTCGCAGATGGAAGACGGGGCTTATTCGCCCTTCTTCGCGGTTTCAGAGCGGGTGATGCTGCGGAAGACCTCATCGAGGCTGTTGCAGCCGGGGACGATCTTGCGGAGCTGTTCTGGGGTGCCATCAGCCACCACCTTGCCACGATCAATGATCATGGCGCGGGAGCAGGCGGCATCGACTTCCTCCAAGATGTGCGTGGAGAAGATGATGGCCTTGTTCTGGCCCATGCGCTTGATCATGCCACGCACTTCGTGCTTTTGATTGGGGTCTAGGCCGTCCGTCGGTTCGTCGAGGATGAGCACTTCGGGATCATGGATGATGCTCTGGGCGAAGCAGGTGCGGTGGCGGTAACCTTTGGAAAGGGTGTCCACGCTCTGATTGCGCACCTTGTCGAGGAAGCAGAGATCAAGCACGCGGTCGATGGCCTTGGTGCGGGCCGCGCCGTGAATGCCACGGAGTTCGGCGCAGAAGCCAAGGAAGCTGGCCACGGTCATGTCCGAATAAAGCGGCGCGTTTTCTGGCAGGTAGCCGAGCATCTGCTTCGCCTTTTCGGGCTCCTCCAGCATGTCGATGCCGCCGAGGGAGACGGAGCCGCTGGTGGGCCGGAAGTAGCCGGTGACCATGCGCATGGTAGTGGACTTGCCGGCGCCGTTTGGCCCGAGGAAGCCGAGCACTTCGCCTTTCTCGACATTGAAGGAGACGTCATCGACGGCGACCTTCGAGCCGAACTCTTTTCGGAGGTTCTTCACCTG
>JBEIGR010000382.1:0-5737 GCA_040381795.1 Verrucomicrobiaceae bacterium
AATCGGTCACGTCATGCTTCCCGGTGCGGTTGTGGTAGCCGATGAAGTCACCCACGGGCGTGTCGATGGCGGGCTGTGCCTCGACGACGGTGCCTTTTTTGTCGAAAAGGGCATAAACAGGCCCGGCATGGAAACCGGAGAGGAACTCGCCTTTCTGGTCCGCCCAGTGGTCCTCGGCCGCGCTGGCGATGTAGATTGGCCGCGGCGCGGCGAGGGCGATGAGCATGTGCATGTCGATGGGGCATGCGACGGCGTTTCCGGCATACGTGGTGTATTTCGGCGTGAACCAATGCGGGAAGGCCTTCGTGATGATGGCCGTCGTCTCGCCGAAATCGCGACGCATGAGCGCCGCGCCGCCTTCGCCGCTGTTGTTGGAGATCACCACGCCGAACCGCTCATCCTGCACACCGGCCCAGAGCGAGGTTTTGCCGAGGCGGGAATGCCCGATGACGGCCAGATGCTTGCCGTCGATCTGTGCATCGGTTTGCAAATAGTCCGCGATGCGGCTCAGACCCCACGACCAGGCTCCGATGGCTCCCCACTCGCCGTCTTTCCACACGGTGTTGGGGCCGTCCTTGCTCACCGAGGCACGCAGACTGTCCTTCCAGCCATCCGCGTGGTCCGGCTCGATGTCGCCATAGTAAGCGGTGGCCACGGCAAAGCCGGCCTTGACGATCATTTCGAGCGGCCAGCGGCTGCTTTCCGTGCCGCGAGTGGCCTCGGTGGCCTGGTGATCGACGATGTTCTTCTCCTTGCTCTCGCGCATCCAGCGGGTGGAGAGCGGCACATCCTTCTCGGTGCTCACCGCATGATTGCCGCCAAAGCTCAGCCCGACAACGCACGGCGCGGCCTTCACGCCAGTCGGGATGTAAATCATCACATCCATCCCCTTCCATGCGGGCCGTTCTGGAAGCGAGACATGCACGAATTTCCGCGTCGCCAGCCCGCCCAGCGCATCCGTCTTCGTCGCCGTGACCTCAAACTTCGGCGTGCCGACATTCGCAGGTGTCTTGCCATACACATGCTGCTCAAACAGCCCCAAAATCTCCCCGCGCCGCGATTTCGTCCACTCCTCCGCCGTCGTCGCCTTCAACTCAGGCAGCGGATCACTGCCCACCTTCGCCTCATCATAGTTCACGCCCGGACGAGGCGTCTGCGCGAGAAGCGATGAGGCAGCGAAAACGAAGGAGAGAAGGCAGGTGCGTGTCATGAGGCGCATTCAAACGCTGCATCAGCGGGCGTTTATGCGCCGCAAAGGTGCGGAGGAGCAGAGAACGCAGAGATGAAGACAGAAGGAAACCTCCTCGTCTTCTGCCTCTTTGCCCCGAACAACTAGACCTCCAAACCGCTGAGAATTGGCAAGAAGATTAGCGGGCAAGAAAATGTTCTTGCCCCTGAATTTTCTTGCTAAAAAGAAGGTGAGTTACTCCTCGGCGCACGATCAAGCAGCCTTGAGTTCAGGTGCGCTGCGGCAAAAACAAGTGCGAGAAATTCAGGCTGCTAGCAGCTCTCAGTGATGCTCGGCATTCCTCGCTCAGCACGAACTTCGAGGCAGAGGGAAATAGCCTCGCGAATGCTGGCTATCGCGTTCTGTCGTGTGCGGCCCTGGCTATGGCAGCCGGGGATGGATGGGCAGGAGGTGACCCAAGCTCCGTCCTCGTCACGGTCGATGGTGATCTGAAACTTCATGGTGATGATTCTAGTTCGTGCCGGCATGGTTTCAACCGCAAGCCTTGCCATCAGCTCGCCCCCGCCCCACGCAGCACGGCTGGCACGGTCTGGGCGAGGATTTTCACGTCGAGCCAGAGGGACCAGTTGTCGATGTACTTGAGGTCGAGGGCCACCCATTCGTCGAAGTTGCGGATGCCGTTGCGGCCGGTGACTTGCCAGAGGCAGGTGAGGCCGGGCTTCACGCTGAGGCGGCGGCGCTGGGCGTGCTTTTCGATGCGCTCGATCTCATACACAGGCAGCGGTCGCGGGCCGACGAGGCTCATCTCACCGCAGGCCACATTGATGAGCTGGGGCAGCTCGTCGATGCTCAGGCGGCGCAGCCAGCGGCCAAAGGCGAAGATGCGCGGGTCGTCTTTGATTTTGAAAACCGGGCCGTCCATCTCGTTGTGCGCTTCCAGCTCCTCGCGTCGTGCCTCGGCATCGGTGTGCATGGTGCGGAACTTCCACATCGTGAAGGGCTTCCCGTAGAGGCCGGCACGCTCCTGCTTGAAGAAAATGGGGCCGCGTGAGCCGAGACGGATGCCGACGATGGCGACGAGCCAGGCGGGCGAGGAGAGCACGAGAAGTATGGCTGCGCCGATGCGATCGAGAGCGCCTTTGCAGAGCAGTTCCCAGGAGGCCTGCGGCGTGCTGTGGAAGACGAGCATGAGCTTTCCGCCCATCACATCAAAGGTGGGCCGGGCGATGGCCGTCTCGAAGAAGTTCGCCGCGATCCAGGCCTCGACGCCGACGGTTTCGCAGGCCTGCACGGCTTCCTCAATGCGGCCGAAATGCACATGACGCACCGCGAAGAGCACGCGGCTGATGGCGTGCTCCTTCAGCGCGGATTCCAGCTCGCCCACCGGGCGTGTGGTGATGTCGAATTTCATCACGACATCGATTTCCGCCCGCTGCTCCTGCGTGAGGTGGGCGATGAAGCTCTCGATGTCCTGCTCCTGACCGGCCACGATGACCCGCTCGCGGCCTTTGCCGGAGGCGAGGCGACGGCGCAGGCGGTCACGCTGCCAGCTTTCACGCAGCAGCAGGCCGCAGCCACCGAGGCCGACGGAGAAGAGCACCACCGCACGGCTGGGCACCTCCCATTTGAAGAACACCACGCATGCACCCACAAACATGCCGATGATCACCAGCCCCTCGAAAAGCTGCCGCAGGGAGCGGTGCAGCGTCTTGTTATGGATGTTCGAGTAAAAACCACGGGCTTCGAGGGCGATGGGCGTGAAGAGCGGCACGACGGCCAGCACCCAGAAAAACTGCTCAAAGGGCGGGATCTCGATGGCCTCCGGCATGAACATCGGCACCACCTGCGAGCGCAGGTAGTGGCTGAACCAGAGACAAAAGGCCAGCACGGCGCTGTCGAAGATCTCCGTGAGCTGCAAATTGATTTCTTGCTTTCGGCCAAGCATACTCGGGGCGTTCCAATCGTTAGTTATTAATTAAGATTGCTGAAATTATAACAGACCTAGCCTGTGCCACAACTCCTTTCCTCGAAAAACCTGCTCCTCTCCTCTCGGCCCCTCGCCGTGGGGGTCGTGGGCGATCTGGCGGCTCTCCAGCATCTGATGAGCCTCGACCCCGCCAGCCGTGAGGCCACCTGCGATGTGGTGGAACTGCGGCTGGATACACTCAACCTGCCTGCCGAGGAGTTGCGCCGCCTTTTGGCCGGAAACACCCTGCCTCTGCTGCTCACCTGCCGTCATCCGTCTGAAGGCGGCTCCTCCCCCACCGATCCCGCCGCCCGGGCAGCCATGATCGAGCCGCTGCTGGACCTCGCCGCGCTGGTGGACATCGAATTGCGCACCGCCGCGCAGATGCAGAGCACGATTCAAAAAGCCCACGCCGCTGGTGCCTTCGTCATCGGGTCCTTCCACGATTTCCAGGCCACACCCGCTGATGAAGTGCTGGAAGGCTCCATCTCCTTCGCCCAGCCTCTTGGGCTCGATAGCGTGAAGATCGCCACCTACTTAAACAGCCAAGACGATCTCGTCCGCCTCATGAAACTGGCCTCTGCGCCGCATCGCCAGCGCATCTCCGTGATGGGCATGGGCACTTGGGGCCGCGTCTCGCGTCTCGTGCTGGCAAAATGCGGCAGCCTTCTCAATTACGGCTACATTGGCACCTCAAACGCTCCCGGCCAGTGGCCAGCCTCCGAACTCAAACAACTCCTTCCCCAGCTCTGATCCGTGCCATGAAGTCCCACACCCCACGCACCGCCCTGCTCGCCCTCGTGGCCTGCCTGGCGGCCACTTCCTGTGATGATCCGAAACGCGAGGAACAGCTCCGCTGGCGTGAGGAAGAGGTGCAGGCCAAGCTCAACGCGATGACGCAGCGCGAGGCGGAGTTTGCCAAGGAAAAGCATCAGATCACCGAGGCCCTGCGGCAGATGGAGGCCCGCGAAAAAACCTTGGCCGATAAGGAGAAGACGCTGCTCACCCAGCTCGCCGAGGAGACAGAAAAGCTCAAAAAAGTCCGCCGCGAGATCGAGATCAAAAACCTCCGCGGTCCCGTCCCGCTCATCTCCGCCGATCGCAGCATCGTGATCGATCCCGCCTCCGACGACATCCTCTTTGAAAAGAACGCCGAAAAGCGTGGCGCCATCGCCAGCACCACCAAGATCATGACCGGCCTGCTCGTTGTCGAGGCCGGTAGCCTCGATCAAATCGTCACCGTTGAGAAAAGTGATACGCAATGCGCCCCCGTGCGCCTCGGTCTGAAGGAAGGGGAGACCTACACCCGCCTCCAACTCCTCAGCGCCGTGCTCGTGAAAAGCTCCAACGACATCGCCCAAGCTCTCGCTCGCGACAACGCCGGTAGCGTGGCCGCCTTCGTCGAGAAGATGAACGAGAAGGCCAAGGCGCTCGGCCTGCAAAACACCCACTTCGTCAATCCACACGGCCTTCCTGGCCTCACCGATGACCAGCCCTATTCCACCGCCCGCGATCTCGCTGTCATTGCCAAATGGGCCGATAAAATGCCCGAGATCCGCGAGATCGTGAAGCTACAGTCCTACAAATTCAAAAAGCCCGATGGCAAGTTCATCGAACTCGCCAACACCAACCGCGTCCTCCGCACCGCCTCCTACTGCGACGGCATGAAAACCGGCTACACCGATGCCGCTGGCTACTGCCTCGTCGCCACCGGCGAGCGCAACGGCCGCCGCCGCATCGTCGTCATCCTCAACGACACTGAAAGCGGCGTCTGGAAGGATGCGCAGGCCTTGCTCGATTGGGCGCTGAAGGCGTGATCACGGCTCTAACCATGGCCGCAAAAGATCGCAAGGACCGCAAAAGCAATTCATCGAGCATCAGGCGTGCGGTGAGCCTGTTTCACCGCTGATAGGACGCTGATGGCCCTCTTGGATCAGCGTCGTATTAGCGTCAAATAAGCGGTTTCTCTTGTCTGCGAATTCACCCGTCATGATGACGCGAGGAATCACTCAGGCCCTTCTCTTTGCGATCTCTGCGCTCTTTTGCGGCTATCCTCCCCGCTTCCGCGCCAGCTCCGCGAGATACGCCGTGTCCCGCAGCATCTGGTCGTAGTAGCTGCTCCCGTTCGCCGTGCCTTTCGGATTCGTGGCCTTCGATGAGCGTGCCCACAGGTAGGCGGCCTCCGCTTTTTCAAACTGGCGCAGGTTGTGGAAATGTTTTCCGAGGGCCACGCGAGGCTCTTCGTGCAGCGGAGCGAGTTCCATCGCCCGATGAATGGCCAGCAAGGCCTCGTCGTGCTTGCCAGCGGCATCAAGCGCATCGGCTCTCGCGAGCTGGTAGTGATGGCTCATCGGGTTCAAAACGCAGGCGCGGCTCAAAGCGGCCAAACCGGCTTCGATGAGGCGTTTCTGCTCGGAGGGACTCTTTTTCGGACTCCAGTTGTCGAGGTAGGCGAGTCCCAAGCGATACTGAATTTCTCCACTGCGCGAATCAATCTCCGCCGCACGCAGCAGATGCTCCAGCGCCGTCGCCTGATCCTGCCTCTTCACGGCCAGATAAGCCTGCGCGGCCTGATAATCGGC
>JBEIGR010000383.1:0-5701 GCA_040381795.1 Verrucomicrobiaceae bacterium
GAGACATCGGCTTTGACGATCTCGCCCGTGTGTTTTTCCCAGCCAGTGACTTTGGGGCCGCCGATGAGGGTGCTTTGAGTGCCGGTGAGGGTGATGTTCGAGTCCGAGGCCTCAAGCGTGAGCGGCGAGAGCAGCTCGGTGGTGCCTTCGGGGAAAACTATCGTCGCGGGAGAGGTGTCACCGGCCTGGCGGGCCTCACGGATTTTATTCAGCGCAGCGTGTGGCGGGAGGTCGGCGGTGATGCGAACTTCAAGGGCGTGGCCGAGGGACAGTAGGGACAAAAAGGACAGAAGGGATACGAGGCGGGGCATGAGGCCTGCCATAGCGGAAACTGTGGCTCGGGGCAAAGGCGGGCTGTGGGCGGATTTTGGCTATGTCAGGTTTTGTCAAAACGAGACGGCCCCACCGCGAGAGAAAGGATTCACGCGAGAGGCTTTGAAATGGATGCACGGGCCATAGTCCTTCTCTTACTCCCCGACGAACGAGGAGGAGTAGGAGTAAGAGGAGGAGTAGGATTGAAGCGAAAAAACGCCGCCGGGGAGGACCGCGGCGGCGTTTGGGGGAGTAGGAGTAAGGGGCGGAGTAGGAGGAGGATTGCTCAGGCTACTTCACAAAGGGGCTGGTGATCATCTTGCGGAAGCCTTCGGTGAGCGTGCCGACGGCGTCTTTCGGGCCGGTGACTTTGATGAAGACGTTGTTGCCATCGGCGGTGGGGACGATGGCTCCGAGGAGAGTGTAGTTTTCCTTCGGGGTCTTGGCACCCATGGGAGGGCCGTCGTTGAAGGTGCCAGTGGCGGTCACGAGCGTGACTTTTTGGTCGCCAGCAGGGATCTCTTCGGTCTTGGACTCCGGCTTCGTGGCGAACTGGCCGAGCCAGCGGCTCACATTGGCCTCCACGCCACCGCCGCCGCCGGGGAAGACGTAGTAAGCGGCCTCGATGGCCTTTTCAGCACCTTCCACCTTGGCCAGCAGCGTGGCCACACGCATCATGCCGGGCGTATCGGAGAGCATCCAGGGGGCGGAGTATTTGAATTTCAGCCCACCGGCTTCCAGGATGGCGGCATCCTGCGCGAGGAGCGGGGCGGCAGCGAGGGTGAGAAGGGCGAAGGTGGTGAAGAGGCGGCGTTTCATGATGGTGCGCGTGGGTTGATGGAGGGAAGGGGATTACTTCACATGCAGCACGCCCTTCATCAGAAGGAAGTGGCCGGGGAAGGTGCAAAGGTAGGGATAGTCACCGGCTTCGGCAGGCGCGGTGAATTCGACGACTTCCTTCGTGTTCGGCTGGGCGAGCTTCGTGTGGGCAATGATGTCGCCACTGGTCTTGCTGGCCTCGGGGATGTAGCTGGCTGCCATTGCCTTCGGGTCAGCAGCCATGGCGAGCGAGGCATTGCCGACGACGGCATCCTTGCCGGGCTTCACGAGCACCCAGTTGTGCGGCAGAGGCACGGGGCTGTTGTTGTCGAGCGTGAGCTTGACCTTTTGGCCGGGCTTCACGCTGAGCTCGATGAGGTCATACATCATCGGATTGGCCGGGCTGGGCTTGATGGTGAGTTCAGCGACGGTGGCATCCTGGGCAGAGGCGGCGAGCGTGAGGGCGGTGAAAGCGGCGAGAGCGAGTTTCTTCATGAGATGGAGTCGGAGTGGAGGTTTGGGGGAGAGAAGGCCTAATCGGGCTGTTGGGAGCTGGTTTATCAACTACTTTCACATCCACAGGCACGCCCCATGCGCAGGAAAGTTTGCTCCCCGCCTGCCCGTATCCTCAGACCCCCAAAAAACATGAACCCCTTTCGCGAAACAGCCCTCGCCGCGCATTCGCCCAGCCGCCGCCATGTGCTGCGTGGCCTGGGCAGCGCCATCTCCCTGCCGTTCCTCGAATCCTTCGGTTTTCGTGCCTTTGCCGCCGAGGCGAAAAAGGCTCCCGCGAAGCCGCTCCGTGCCGCCTGGCTCTACATTCCGAATGGCGTGAATGTGAACGAGTGGTTCCCCACCGGCGAGGGCAAGGGCTACACGCTCTCGAACTCCCTCAAGGCCCTCGAAAAGCATCGCGAAGACTTCACCGTCATCTCCGGCCTGATGCAGGACTGGGCGCACTCGCACGGCAATGGCGGGGGCGATCACGCCCGCGCCGTGGCCACCTATCTCACTGGTTGCATGCCGAAAAAGACCGCCGGGGCAGACATCCAGCTCGGCATCTCCGTGGATCAAATCGCCGCGCAAAAGATCGGCCACCTCACCCGCCTGCCCTCGCTCGAGCTGAGCACCGATGGCCAGCGCAGCTCCGGGAAATGCGACAGCGGCTACTCCTGCGCCTACCAGTTTAACCTCGCCTGGAAAAACGCAACGATGCCCATGGCTCCCGAGATGGACCCACGACTCGTCTTTGAGCGCCTCTTCGGTCTCGGAGCCTCCGCTGGCAATGCTGCGGCGGCGAAACGCCAGCAGCGCATGCAGAAAAGCATCCTCGATACCGTGCTCGACGAGGCCAAGACCCTCCAGGGCAAGGTGAGCACGAATGACCGCCGCAAGATCGACGAGTACTTCTCCGCCGTGCGTGACATCGAGACCCGCATCGAGCGTGCGGAGAAATTCCAGGCTGAGATGCCCGATGTGAAAATCCCCGAAGGCATCCCCGATAGCTACGAGGAGCACATCCGCGTCATGTTTGACCTCCTCGCTCTCGCCTTCCAGACGGATACCACCCGCATCAGCACCTTCATGCTCGCCCATGATGGCAGCAATCGCTCCTTCCCCGAGATCGGCGTGCCAGATGCGCACCACTACCTCTCTCATCATCAAAGTGATCCGCAGAAGCTGGAGAAGATCGCCAAGATCGATCAGTTCTACCTTCGCCAGTTCGGCTACTTCCTCGACAAGATGAAGTCCATCAAGGAGGGCGAGGGCACGCTGCTCGATAGCTCCATGATCGTCTTCGGCGGCGCCATCGGCGATGGCAACCGGCACAATCACAACAACCTCCCCATCCTCTTCGCCGGTGGCGGCAATGGCACACTCACCCACGGCAAGCGCCAGGTGCTGCCCACCGATACACCGATGACGAATCTCTACCTCAGCATGCTGGATCGCATGGGCGTCCCCGCCGAGCGCATCGGCGATAGCACGGGCAGGCTGGAGATTTCGTGAGGCGTCATCTAGATGAGTGCGGCAAAGAAGGTCAAAACGCTCCCCGTTTGACCATGTTGACCTCATTGACGTTGTTGACCACCCCGTCATCCCGTTTCACAAGACGGCTCCATCTTGCTTCCCTTCGCGCTCTACAACCTTCTCCTGCCTTTCGGCCTGCTTTGCATGCTCCCTGGAGCCATCGTGAAGATGCGCCGCCGGGGTGGACGCTGGCAGGATCTGGCTCAGCGCATCGGCCTTCACTCCCGCGAGACGCAGGCCGCCATTGAGGCCCTGCCGCGTGATCGAGGCCGCCTGTGGATGCATGCCGTGAGTGTGGGAGAGGTGAATGTGGCGCGAAAGCTCATCAAGAGCCTCCTGCTCGCCTCGCCAGACACCTGCATCGTGCTCACCAGCACCACGCCGACGGGGCACGCCCTCGCGAAGGAATGCGAAAAGCAGCACGCGGGGCGCGTCGTGGCCCTTTACAGCCCCATTGATCTTCCCGGCGTCCCGAGGCGCATGCTCGCTGTGATCCGCCCCACCCAGCTCGTGCTCGTCGAAGCGGAGGTGTGGCCAAATCTCGTGCGCACCTGCTCGCTCGAAGGCATCCCCGTTTCACTGGTGAATGCCCGCCTCTCACCCCGCAGCGCCCGGAGACTGAAGGCGCTGAGTTTTCTCGTGCGTCCCGTGTATGGCCTGCTGCGGCAGATCCTCGTGCAGGAGACCGATGACGTGGCTCGCTGGCAGTCCTTTGGCCTCGATGCCTCGCTCATCCACCTCACCGGCAGCGTAAAATACGATCCCGAAGGCTCCGAAGTGCCCGCGGTGAAAATCGAGGCTCTTCGCCAACTCCTTCACGAGCGCGGCATCGAGCCTGGCAGGCCCGTTTTGCTCGCCGCGAGCACTCACGACGGCGAGGAAGTGGAGATCGCGAAGGTGTTTCAGAGACTTCAGGTTCGTCACCCGCGTCTCGCCCTTCTCATCGTGCCTCGCCATGTCGAGCGAGCCGCCGAGATCGTGGACTCGCTGCAAGCCATCGGCCTCCACGCGGCCCGTCGCTCACAAGAAAGCGCACGCGTCGATGACGGAGCCTGTCTGCTCATCGACTCCACCGGCGAACTCGCCGCCTGGCAGCACCTCGCCACGCTCGTCATCATCGGAAAGAGCTTCCTCGCCGAAGGCGGCCAAAATCCCGCTGAGGCCGTCTTTGCCGGCAAGCCGGTTCTTTTTGGCCCGCACATGGAAAACTTCACCCCGCTCGTCGAGCTACTCCTGCGCCATCGCGGAGCCATGCAGGTGATGGGCTTCGATGACCTCGAAACGCAGCTCGATAACCTGCTGAAGTCCCCCGGTGACCTCGCCCGCATCGGCCAGCAAGCCCTCCAAGTCCACGCCGGTGCCACTCGCCGCACGGTGGAGCGGGTGCTGGGCGTTTGAGCGGGATTCGCGGCTTTACGGCTCCTTTAGCGCCGCTGGCCGATGACTCGGGATCTGCGCTTTAAAATCGCCGAGGCTGTTCCAATGCGTCGGTTCCGCCAGATCCACCTCCGCCACGGCCACCATGCCCCATTGATCCGCCTGGGCCATCACATCGCCATAGTGGTCAAAGATGCCGGAGATCATCCAGTCGTGCTTCTCATGATCCGTGTAGGTGCTGCTCACCAGGTAGACATGATTCTCGCAGGCGCGGGCACGGGCCAGCATCGGATTGCAGCCCCACACCGGCCACGCGATCACCTCCGCGCCGCGGATCGTGAGCGCCCGCGCCACCTCCGGGAAGAAGCCGTCATAACAAATCATCATGCCCACCTTTCCAAAGCGTGTCTCAAACACCGGATACTCACGCCCCGGCGTTATACCCGCCTCGATCTCACCACGTGGCAGCGTCACCTTGCGATACTTGCCGATGAGCGATCCATCCGGGCCAAGCAGCGCCGCCGTGTTGTAGATCGTTTTGCCATCTCGCTCCACCAGTCCGGCTACGAGGTGAAGGCCGTGCTGCTTCGCCAGTTTGCCAAAGTAGTCCGTGCTCGGCCCCGGCACCGTCTCCGCGCATTCGTGCATCTTCTTGCCCGTGCCATAGTAAGTCAGCGTCTCACCCAGCACGACGAGATCGGCCTTCTGCTTCGCCGCCTCGGCGATCAAAGCGGCATACTGCGGTGGCTTGTCGGAGAGCTCCTTCCCTTCCCGAGGGAGAAGATGCACCGCCGCCAGCCGCACCTTTCGCGGCGCGGGAGCAGGTGCCTCGACCAAACTCACCTCGCTCCATTCCACCCGCGCATTGGCCGCCCATTGCAGATAAAGCTCGATGCGTGCCTGCCTCGCCTCGCTGGGAGCACGGAGGATGGTTTCGACCTTCGCCCATTCATCGGGAGCGCTGCCCAAATCCTGAGGATACTCCGGCTCGGCACGCGGGGCGGTGCCTTTGGCATAACCTTGCTTTGCCGGCGTCTCCCACTTCACCGGCTGGCCTTTGTCGTCCTGCCAGATCACCCGCGCATACACGCTGCGTCGCGGCTCCGGCATCGCGCTGTGCTTTCGCCAAGCGATGAAGCGCTGGTGCTTCCCGCCCGTCACC
>JBEIGR010000384.1:0-5683 GCA_040381795.1 Verrucomicrobiaceae bacterium
CGCGTCAAATGCGCCATGCTCGGCTGGCGGGCACTCGAGCAAGCCCTGGAAAACAAATAATCAAGGCAGCCTCCCACAAAACCCCTGTGTGCCTCCGTGCCCTCAGCGGTAGGCCAGCTTGATTCACCACAGAGCACAGAGGTTGAATAAGCATGTTGCCAAAGGCTCAAGCTGCCCAGCTTTTGCAGACGATGCGGCCAAAGTCCCCTTTCTTCGTCCCGTGCGGGAGGTGCTTGTAGAGAAAAGCCATGCACTATTTGCCAGGCATCTTTTCCCAGGCATCTTTTCACGCAGCCACGAGCTGGGTGTGCGTCCAGCTCATGGTGCTCTGGGCATCAGGAAGGCTTCACTTTTTGCCTGCCTTTTTGGGTTCGGCAGGTGGTGGCTCCAGCGGATGGTCGATGGGCGGATCGTTCGGATCATTCGGCAGTTGGCGGATGATCGTGGCGGCAGGGGCACCCGCTTTTTTGAGCACGCGGCGGATCACGCTTAGGCAGCGGCGCAGGCTGGGTTTCATCGTATCCACGTCGATGTCGAAGCTGTCGGGCGTGGTGCCGCTGCTGGTGCAGGAGCCGCACTCGGCCTCCTCCAGCGCCTCGCTCAGCGGCTCCTCGAAGTGCTCCTCCGGCTCGTCGAGCGCGGGATCATCCCCCTGCACGGGGATGATGACCACCAGCTCCACCTCCTGCTTCGGCAGTGGCTTCTCCATCACCGGCTCCCCGGCTGCCATCTTCCGCATCGCCTCACGATCCAGGAACTCCTCCGGCACGTCCCGCACTTCCATCTTCGGACGCCACTCTTGGAAGAGCCTTTCATAACTGAGACATGTGATCATATCCTCCTTGAACCGGCCCTCTGCGATGGCCGCTTCTTGGGTGATTCTTTCCATCACATAACCCCGGGTGTCAGTAACAGGACGATCTACATAAACATACGTTACACCGGGCAGTACTGGATCATGATGGTTTACTGTTTTGTAAACTGGCGGCTTTGTTTCATAGAACTTAGGCTCCGGCAGCAACGACAGTGCGTGAATTGATACCTTTCCACAGTTTACGAAAGTCGCTGGCAGATCAAAAACACTAACGACGGTCAACACTTCATTCGCGTCAAAAAAACCGTCACCGCATGCTGGTTCCGAAGTCACGAAAGGAAAAATGCGAAGGCAGGTCGGGCTTGTGTCCTGCATGAGCCCATAAGCGAAAAAGCCGTCATGCATGGGCATTCGGACAATGGCTCCTTTGAGTGGATTGCGTCGAAGAAGACAGGAGGTCGGATTCATAACGTCACGATGCTTGGTGAATCAGACGAATTTCGTCACGCCCGGACGCGGGATCGGGCCTGGATCAAATTTGTCTCCAAATTGAAGGTTATCCGGTGCGAGGTCTTGCAGCGAAGCAAGCATGGAAGGCACACGAGAAGCGGAAGCCGCCACCGTCTTATCTTTACCTGTCTTTTTCGCCTTCTTCTCTTCCTCCGTGGGCGGTGGCGGCGCATCAGCGGCCCATTGAATCTTCTGGCCGGTGTAGGCAGCCTCACGGCCCATGATCGCGATGAGCGTACTGCTCATCATGCGGTCACCATCATTGATCACCTCGCCTTTGCGGATGGCGTTGAAGAGCGCCTCGTGCTCGAGGTCGTACATGTTCTTCTCCTCACCGCGCCAGCGCCAGCGCTGCTCGCCGTCGATGAAGGGCGCGGAACCTTTGCCGACCACAAGACGGCCTTTCGTGCCGCTCACCACATCGATCACCTCATTGTGGCAGCCGACGATCTGGCGGTTCGTGATGTGGCAGATAATACCGCCATCCCATTCGAAGGCCGCGTGGAAGTGATCGAAGATGTTCCCACCTTCATTCGGCAACTGGCGACCACCCGTGGCGATCACGGAGACCGGCGGCTTGTCCTTCATGGCCCAGCAAATCTTGTCGAGACTATGCACGGCCTGCTCGACGAGCGAATCACCGCTGAGCCAGGAGAAGTTATACCAGTTCCGCACCTGCCATTCGACATCACCCATACCGGCGGGGCGTCCGCTGGCGGGCGGCATCGGCTTCACCGGGCCTGCGTAGTAAGTGGCGAGGATGCTTGTGATGTCACCGATCTGGCCGTCGTGAAGGCGCTTATAGGCCTCGATGCGGCTGGTGGCATAGCGCCAGCAGAAGCCCGCCACGAGATTGAGCTTCTTCTGCTTCGCTTTCTCGATGGCGGCCTGCGCCACACGGTATCCAGCGGCATCCACGGCCATTGGCTTCTCGCAAAAGATATGTTTTCCAGCCTCCACGGCTGCGGTGAGGTGCAGCGGACGAAATCCGGGCGGCGTGGCGAGCAAGACGACATCCACGCCACTGTCGATGAGCTTCTGGTAAGCATCGAGGCCGGTGAATTTCTTGTCTGGCTTCACATCAACGCGGTCCGGGAACTGCGTGGAAAGGTTCTTGATGCTGTTTTCGATCTGCGTGTCGAAGGCATCAGCCACCGCGACGAGCTTCGCATTGTAATCGGCCCGCAGCGCCTGAGCTGCGGCTCCGGTGCCACGGCCACCGCAACCGATGAGGCCGATGCGGAGCGTTTCATTGGAATCCACCTTCTGCTGCGCTCGCAGCGTGCCTGCGGCAGTGAGAATGGCAGTGGTCTGGAGGAAATGACGGCGTGGCTGGGAGGCGGCGGTGGTGAGCATGGAGGCAGGAAATTCGGCGCCCGGAGCCCTTTCCTTTCACGCGGATGTTTTTCAGATCAAAACCTGCGTCACCGGCTCCTCACTAGGCTGGAGCACGGACTCGACGAGCAACTGCGTATCATCAAGGAAGGTAGTGGCAGCACTGCGCAGAAAATCGACCTCGGCGGCCTGCGTGTGCAGGATGAGCAGCGTGCTCTCACCATGAAACAAGGCCAGCGCGAAGACACCCTCAAAGCCGAACCAATAGGATTTCACCGCTCGATCTCCACCACTGGAAAAATGCCCACCTGCATCCAGCAGCATGTGCAGCGCCCGCTCCGCCCGGAAGTCCTCGTAGGGCAGCAGATTGATGAGGATCTGGCGGCGCCAGCCGAGCAGCAGGCCGTTCACGGAGCCGGCGTGCTTCAGGCGCTCCAGCGCAGAACGGAGAGAAGGTGTGATCGTGGCGGCCATAGCAGGAAAATCAGGCGTCGAGTTCGTTGATGCGGTTCAGCAATTCAAAGAAGGGGCGTTTTTCGCCGATCATCGCCCCGGCTCCGGGGTCCAGGGAACTCGTTCCGGCATCGAAGTAGGCAAAATTGAGGGTGAAATCGTCCTCCTGAAGTGTGCCGGTCCAGGGAGGCCCTAATTCCAGCGATTCGCCCAGTTTGGCTCCAAAATGCCGCAAACCTTGAAAATCGGCCGCGAAGGCATCCACGAGAGTTTGGTCCGCTGTGCTCGAAACGAGGCCTTCGCGCAGAGTGAAGAGTTGCAGGGACAGCGGGGACGTTTCCATGGTTGGAGGAGCGGATAAGTGCTGTCCGATGTCGTGTCAAAAATCAGCCTCGATGGCAAGAAAAATCCCCCTCAGCGCCCAAATTCCCTGAGCGCCAATGCAAACCAACTGTTGAGGCAGCTATGTCGCCATTTTCTCCTGCAACAGAAGGAGTTTTTGACAAGTTATTCACAGTGCCTTGGGATCATCTCAGGGATGAAATGCTCGTCGGTGTTCCAGACCTACCAATAGGCCTTTCCTGGCGGCTTAGCTGTTCCACGGGCTAGCCGGATACACACCATTCCACCGTGGAACGCACGGAATCACGACGAGGAACGGTGCCGGGAGCGTGACGAAGCCGTCACGCTCCCCACATTCTACGAGAATGGCGTGAGGCAGCCCTCCAAGTCGGCCAATCACGCTGAATCCTATATTTTACAAGGCCTCCAGCGCCATAAGACGCTGCAGACTGGCAGTGCATCATGGCTAACACCTCTCTGAAGCCCTGTGAAAGCCACGTTCCACAAGCTCGAGAAGCCACGCCTAGCCCAATTTGCCCAGGAGAGCCCATATCCCCCCAGACCACTTCCCGAACGCCCCTGAGCAGTTTTCCAGTTTTTGCGTCTCAACCCTAAAATCACCTCGTGAACGATGAGAAACCGCGCAGAAGAGCTGGCTGCTTGTTCACAGGGAGAAACACAAGAGGCATAATCACTGGCAAAACGCCCTCTGCGAGGCCGTATCCAGCGCCTATGAAGCCACTATTCGCCTTTTTCGCCCTCTCCGTAATGCTGGGTGCTACCCCCGCCCCCACCACAGTGGACGCCTCTCAATTTCCCAGCCTCCAGGCGGCCTTCGATGCCGTCCCTGAGACAGGCGGACTGGTGACTCTACCGCCGGGTGTTTTCGAGATCACGGAGCCGCTGCGGGTGAAAACGGGTGATACCCGGATCGTCGGCTCCGGGGCTGCCACGCATGTGGTCAATAAGAACGTGGACGGTTCCCCGGCCTTCATCCTGCGCCCACCCAACCTCGATGCGGACAAAAATGCCCGCCTTTGGCGCATCCAAATGGCCGATCTGCGTATCAGCGGCAGCGAAAAGAGCGGCGATGGCCTTTTTGCCGAGTGCATCCAGGAAATTTACCTCGAAGGCGTTTCCATCGATCACCACGGCGGCCACGGCATCCACTTGAAAAGCTGCTTTGAGGACCCGCGGATCGCTGACTGCATCCTGACCTACAACAAAAAGTGCGGCATCGAGATCCTCGACTGCCATGACATCGTGGTGAACGCGAATCACTTCGAGGAAAACCAAGACGCCCTGCATTGCGCCGATTCCTTCAACCTCTGCATGAACGGCAACAACATCGATGACCATCTTGGCCACGGCATCATCATCGAAAACACCTACGGCTCCGTCGTCAGCGGAAACATGATCGAGGAATGCAATGGCACCGCGCTGATCCTCGATCGCGATTGCTACGGCATCACGCTGAGCGCCAATGTGATCGCCCACCACCTCGAAGGCGGCATCGACCTCCGCGACGCCTGCGGCTGCACCCTGAGCGCGAACACTTTCACCATCGCCCATCGCTTTTCCGTGCGTGTGGCGGCTGCCTCCGAGCGCAACACGATCACCGGCAACACCTTCTGCAACACCTACATCGGAGGCGGACAGAACAAACGCCCCAGCGAGGCCAAAACGCCCATGGGAATCGACGAAGGCACGGGCATCCTCGTCGAAAACGGCGTGAATGGGCTGACTATCAACGGAAACACCTTCTCCGGCCTCTCCACTGAGGCCGCATGGTGTGATGGCACAGCCAAAAATATCCTCGTGAGCAGCAATCTTTGCATAGATTGTGGGCGGAAAATTGCTAAGCAAAAGACATGGCTCCGCTTCGCTGCGGCGGCCTCGGTCCTGATCAAGGATAACCTGCCCAGCTCTCCCTAAATTCAAAAGCCTGATGCTCGACGTTCAACGCAACCGTGGAAACCCACTCCTCCATGAAGTCATTTTCACCCGCAAACTGATGTGGGTGCATATGATCTCTGGAGCGGCGGTGATCGCCCTGCTGCTTTTCCACGAGTTACTTGGCTGGTTCGGCGCAGCGCTGGCTTGGTATCTGGTGACCCTGGGTGCCATGGTGGGCTTCATGAATGAGTTCCGCTGGTGCCAGTGGATCATGGCGGCTCTATTTGCGGCTATCGCGGCCACAGGCATCTACTTCACCAATAGCGTCTTTCC
>JBEIGR010000385.1:0-5675 GCA_040381795.1 Verrucomicrobiaceae bacterium
ATCCCAACCCGTCCCGGCGATGAGGTGCCGAAGGGTTTGCACGAACTGCATGCCGTTGAGGCGGCGGATGGCACGATCATTGTCCAGATCCGCAATCACAACACCGCCAACAAAGGCGAGACACTCCAGAGCGAATCCAAAGACGGCGGCAAGACCTGGACCCTGCCGCATTCCATCGGCGTCTGGGGGCTTCCCAGCCACCTGCTCAAGCTGCGTGATGGCCGCCTCGTCATGACCTACGGCCACCGCCGCCCGCCCTTTGGCAACCAAGCCCGTCTCAGCACCGACAACGGCCAAACTTGGAGCGACGCCATCATCCTCTCCGGCGACGGCGCAGGCGGCGACCTCGGTTACCCCAGCACCGTCGAACTGGCCGACGGCTCCCTTTTGAGCGTCTGGTATGAAAAGATGAAGGAGCACCCCCACGCCGTGCTGCGGCAGGCGACTTGGCGGGTGGAGTAAGGGGGAACTCGTGGTCGATTGCCTGCGGACAGCCAAAATTCGCCTCAACTCGGCCATTGCAGCTTTGGTGGCTTTGGTTACTCTCGAGTCAAACTTTGCGACAGAGTCTCAATTGCAGCAACGTTCTCCTTCCATGCTTTCCACCCTCGCTGAACTCCCCATTGGCACTGATGCCATCGTGCAGGCCATGCCTACCGGCCGTTCCTGCCTCACCCGCTTGCGGGAGATGGGCATCGTGCCTGGCACCCGTATCCGTGTGACGCGTCGCGCCCCACTGGGCGAGCCGATCGAGATCAGTGTGCGTGGATCCCAGCTTTCCATGCGCAACCACGAGGCGGCTTTCATTGCCATCGCTCCCGTCGCCGCATGAGCACCGCAGCCGCTGAGACGCCGCTCATCGCCATCGTGGGGAACCCGAACTCGGGTAAAACCACGCTCTTCAACCTGCTCACCGGCCTCAAGCAGAAGGTCGCCAACTACCCCGGCGTCACCGTCGAAAAGAAGATCGGCGAGTGCTATAGCCAGCACGGCAAAAAACTGCGCCTGATCGACCTGCCGGGCGCTTACAGCCTGAACGCCCGCTCGCCCGACGAGGCCGTCTTGCGGGACGTTTTGCTCGGCCGGCGCCCCGAGACGCCGCGGCCGGACCGCGTCGTGTGCGTGGTCGATTCCGCGAACATCGAGCGAAACCTCTACCTCGTCTCCCAGGTGCTCGAACTCGGCCTGCCGACGATTTTGGTGCTAAACATGGCCGATGTGGCCGAGCAGCGTGAGTGGCGCATCGACGCCGCGAAGCTCAGCGTCCTCCTCGGCATTCCAGTGGTCAAAACACAGGCCGTCAACGGTCAGGGTCTGATCGAGCTGAAACTCGCGCTCAGTCGCGAGGATGTGCCCGCCACGAAATGGCAGAGTGCCGTCATCCCCGCCGGGGTGCGTGCGGCTTTGGAGCAAAGCCGCGGCCCGCTCTGCGAAACGGGGGCGATTCACGCCAAGGCCTCGCTGCTGGAGCCGCTCTACCTTCTCTCCGGTCACGATCCCACGCACTCCGGGCTCGCCGATGCGCAGATGAGCCGCATCCACGAACTGCGGCAGAGCATTGATGCCGCCTTCCCCGGCTGGGAGGACGATCTCGTGGCCGAACGTTACCGCAGCATCGAAAAACTCTGCGCCGAGGTGTTGAAGCGCCCCGATCAGGAGAAGGAAACGATCACCGACAAGCTCGACCGCATCTTCCTCCATCCCGTGCTCGGCTTTGTGAATCTGCTGCTCGTGCTCGGCATCCTCTTTTACCTCATCTTCCGCGTCGCCGAAGGGCCGATGGGCTGGATCGAGGGCATCTTCGGCGATCTCGGTGCCTGGGTGGAGACGCTCATGGGCCCCGGCGACCTGCGTGATCTCATCGTCAATGGCGTCGTGCCCGGCGTGAGCGGTGTGGTCATCTTCCTGCCGCAGATTTTGATCCTCTTCTTCTTCATCGGCATCCTCGAGGACACGGGTTACATGTCCCGCCTCGCCTTCATCATGGACTGGCTGATGAGCAAAGTAGGGCTCAATGGGAAGTCCTTCCTGCCGTTCCTGAGCTCCTACGCCTGCGCCGTGCCCGGCGTCATGGCCGCGAGGACCATCGACAATCCGAAGGATCGCCTCATCACCATCCTCATCGCCCCGCTCGCCTCCTGCTCGGCACGGTTGCCGGTGTATTCGCTGCTCATCGCCGTCTTGTTCCCCGTGGGGCAGGTAGGAGCCTGGACGCAGGCGGGCATCATGCTCGCGCTTTACGCCCTCGGCACCGGTAGCGCCTTCATCTTCGCGTGGATCTTCAGCAGGTGCGTCATGAAGGGCGAGGCCAGCCCCATGATCCTCGAAATGCCGCCGTATAAGCGGCCCGCGCTCAAATCCATCCTCCTGCTGGTTTGGCAGCGTGCGAAGGCCTTCCTCGTGCGTGCCGGCACCATCATTCTCGGCATCTCCATCCTCATCTGGGCCGCCTCCACCTACCCGAAGACCGACACCGAGGACAAATCCCTCCAACTCGCCAACAGCTTCGCCGGCCAAGCCGGTCACTTCATCGAGCCCGCCATCAAACCCCTCGGCTACGATTGGAAAATCGGCATCGGCTTGATCGGCAGCTTCGCTGCCCGTGAAGTCTTCAATTCCACCATGAGCGTCGTCTATGCCGTCGAAAGCGACGACGACGAAAACCTCGACCCGCTGCGCGACAAACTCGCCGCCGAACGCCGCCCCGATGGTAAGCCCGTCTATTCCCCGCTCGTCTGCATCAGCCTGCTCATTTTCTACGTCTTCGCCATGCAGTGCGTCAGCACGATCGCCATCGTGAAACGCGAAACCGGCTCATGGAAATGGGCCATGCTCCAGCTCGGCTACATGACCGGCACCGCCTATGTGCTGAGCCTCCTCGTCTTCCAAATCGGCACCAAGATGGGGTATTGACCGGATGGAGCTCTGATGCCTCATCACCACTCCCTATCGGCAGCACGAATTCACACCGCAGAGCCCCTGATCTCAAGGCTGCCTGGTGGTGGAAAGGAAAGTAAATTGGGTGAATTCATTCCCATACTAAGGCACAAAGATTGAGTTGTTTCGTGGTTTGGTGCCTTCGTGTGAGCCTTTCTTCGCTCGAAGTTACTCCCTAGATTATACGAGCCGCACATAGCGTCTTCCAGGGAGGGCGCGGAGGAGGCGTTTCATCTCGAGGCGCATGAGTGTGGCATTGACCGTGGCGGGAGTGAGGCCGGACTTGGTGGTGATGTCGTTGATGTGGGCTTCATCCGTGCCGATGGCGTCGTAGAGAATGCGTTCATCCAGGCTCAATTCGGCCGCAGGTAGGCTCTCCTTTACTTTGGGTGCGTTCGGAGCGGTGGGGAATAGGCTCGTTAGATCATCGAGCACATCTGCACCGTCCATGATGAGCTTGGCACCTTGCTGAATGAGGCGGTTACAGCCCGCCGAGGTGGGTTTATCAATGGGGCCGGGAACTGCATAGACAGTTCGGCCTTGATCGGCTGCCTGCTGGGCGGTGATGAGCGAACCGCTGCGAACAGGTGCCTCGATGACGACAAGGCCATGGCTCCAACCGGCGACGATGCGGTTTCGGTATGGGAAGGTCTGTTTATCGGCGATGCGGTCCACTGGGTATTCGCTCAGCACAGCCCCATTTTGGGCGATGCGCTCAGCAAGGGCCATGTTTTCAGGCGGATAGAGTTTTCCCATGCCTGAGCCGATGACAGCAATGGTGCGGCCTTTGGCGGCGAGAGCGGCTTCGTGCGCAGCGGTATCGATCCCGCGGGCGAGGCCGCTAATGACGGTGTAGCCAGCGTAGGCGATCTGAAAGGAAAGTTTCTTCGTGGCGCTGAGGCCGTAATGTGTGGCGTGGCGGCTGCCGACGATGCCGATGGCATGGTGATCACGAGGAAGCAGTTCACCCCACACATAAAGCAGCACAGGTGGATCATGAATTTCTCGCAGCAGCCGTGGATAGAGCGGGTCTTCCTGCGTGAGTAGCTTTAGGCCACGTTGTTCAATTTTTTGCAACTCGCCGGAGAGGTCGATCTGCGATTCCCATTGGGAAACGGTCTCTGCCTGAGCCTGACCGATGCCATCCACGGCGATGAGCTCGCGGCTTTTCGCCATCAAAATGGCTTCGGGACTGCCAAAATGCTGCAAGAGCTTTTTCACCCGCACAGGGCCGATCTGCGGGATGAGGTTTAGCGCCAGAAAAGCCTCGGTGCGGGTCATGCTGGCATTCAAATGAGGTCTGATTTTCAGGCGGCTGCGGCTTCGCCGTTCTTCGCAGCGACAGCGGCAGATTCAGGCAGGGCCACGTTTTGACCATTGGAGCTGGGACCGAGTAGCTTACGGAAAATTTTCTGAGGAAAGGACATGCCGCGCTCTTCGGTTTCGAGTTGGGAAAGGGCCTGTGACTTCGCCATCTCCCAGGCAGGGGCAAAGCCAGGGGCATTGATCATCATGTGCTTTTCGGCACGGGCGAGGATCTCGAGTTCACGCTGCATCTTGTTGTCTGGACGCTCATTGAGACGGGCCACCTGCATGCGGAGGTTTTCGGCTTCTTGAGAGAGGCGGGTGCGCTCTTTGTTGATATCCTGAATTTGTTTTGAGTCGAGGTCGAGCTTATCGCTGAGATGCGACTTGAAGCGTTTGAACTCACGCTTGGTCTTCCAGTGACTCCAAAGGGCGAGCACGAGAAACACGCCGCCGAGGCCGAGGCCGTAGAGAAAGGTATTCAGAGGGGAAAAGAGGTTTTCAAGCATAGTGGTAGATGGGCGAAGATAGGCCAGATGGCGGTTTTTGCGCGAGATTTTTCTCCGCAGCACTCACCGGGCTCCGTGGGCCACCTTCAAATGCTCCACCGTTTCCTCGGCGGTATCTGCCTGGATCATGACGAGGTCACCGGGCTTGGCGGATTCGAGGGCGAGATCGACGGCTTTGAGGTGGCCGAAGATGCTTTCGATGCGTTTCAGGCGCAGAGAGGATTGGAGGCCGGTGGTGAGCAGGCGCATGATTTCGCCGGGTTCGCGGGCTTTGCCAAAGCCAAGCGGTTACTCTCGGCCATGGCCTGAAGCTCCAGAGCCACATGCTCCAGGATGTGCGGCGGATAGGTGCGAATGTCGAGACGCTGAAAAAAAGCCACCACGCTGCAACCGCGCTCGAGCATGCCTGGAAGCCGCAACTTCATCACCGAAATGGACGCAGCTCACGATGCAGCCGCATTCACATGAGCTAAAAACGGCTCCCAATCGCGGATTTTGTGCGTGTTGCGGATGAGATGGGTCATCGGCAACTCAGGGGGCACTGTGGGGCGGCGCATGAGCTTGAGCCCCGCTTCCTCAGGTAGCTTGTTGCCTTTACGGCTGTTCACACGGCGATCCGCCAGCACGCAGTTTTCCCAGTTCGTGCCGCCACCACGGGAGATGGGCACGATGTGATCGATGTTTCCTTCGTGCGGGCGGAGCTTGCGGCCGGTGTATTGGCACACGCCGCCGTCACGCTCCCAAATGGCCTTGGCGCAGAATTTTGGACGCCGCTTGGGCACCTTATCATAACGGGCCAGGACGAGCACGGAGGGCACACGAATGGCTCGGCTGACGGTGCCGATGGAGGAGTCCTGCTCGCGGACGGGGAGCTTGATCCATTCTTCCCAGGTCACGGGCCGCATGTCTCCTCCGGGATCAATA
>JBEIGR010000386.1:0-5667 GCA_040381795.1 Verrucomicrobiaceae bacterium
AACGATGAGCGTGTTGTCCATCATCGTGCCGCTGCCTTCGGGCACGCTTTCCAACTGCTCCATCAGCTTCACGAGCATGCGGCTGTTGTATTGGCGGATCTTGATCCAGATCGGATTGTCCGGCTGCTCCATGTGCCCCAGGTTGTGTCCTTGCTCCTCGACGCCGAGCCCTTTCCACGAACCAAAAATCTCGCCCCGGCCTGAGCCGATGGTGAGAACGCTGGTGATGCCCGATTTGAGCGCTGAGATGCCGAGGTCGAGCAGCACGTCGTGCCAGTCGGTCTCGAACTGCGGCTTGGTGTAACGATCATCCACTTTCGGCGCAAACTTCCGCAGATGCTCGGAAACGCCGCCGAGACGCACACGCAGATCATTGATGTCGTGGAAACCCTTCACGTATTGCTCGTAGCGCTGCTGGTCCGCCATAGGCAGGCTTTTGCCATCTGCGGCGGCGAGTTGTTCGATGCGGTCGAACATGCTCGAGCGAGCCTCATGCTGCTTGCGGATGTCCCCATCCGAGATGCCGCCGTAAAGCATCTGGTAGAGGTGATTCGGGTTGGATTGCATGAAGATCGGCTGCCCGGCTCCACTCGCCGACAGGTTCGCGACCGTGGGCTTGGCCTTCATGTTCTCCATCGAGTCCATGCCGATGCAAAGATGAGGCATGAGCGTCTGAGGCAGCACGTTGCTCAATTCATAATCAATCGTGGGCCCGAGGGGCGGCGCTCCATCGTCGCCGCGATACCCGCCGAGCGCGCCGAAAAAGGCGCTGTGCGACGGGCTGGTGTGGAGACCGTGGAGACCGTTGATGATGTGCATGCGCTCCTTGAAGGGTTCCAGTGCCGCAATGGGCTCCGGCAGCTTCGCCTTGGCCAGCGAACCGCTGTTCTTCATGCCAGCCGGAATGCAGGTCCTCGGATCAAAGCCCTGATTCTGGAGGAAAAAGATCACCCGCTTCGGCCCACCGGACACCCTGGAAGCCGCCTGGCTGATCCCAGGAAACAACGGTGATCCCAACGCAGCACCCGCCGTGGCCGCGAACTGACGGAGGAGATTTCTTCGATTCATCATAGTGGCGCGTAAACGTGGCAAGGCCGGGCAACTTTCATCGCAGGGGTGTGCTCTCACTTCTTCGCTTTGGGCTTCGGCTGCTCGGATGCCTTGATCGTCAGCGGAGGCACGGGCTCGGTTTTGCCCGTGAAGGCATTCCAGGCGTTTTGGAAGGCAGTAGCATCACGGACGTCGCCTTCGGCGATGAGCCATTGGTAGCGCAGTTTTAAAGGCGATTCGGCGCTGGCTTTGCCTTTGGAGAACATGCCGAAGCGGCCGTAGTCGCGATAGGCGGAGGTGGCGGTGTCCTTCGGGTTGTCGGGATGATTGAGGATCACGACGGTGAAGGTTTTGCCTTCGATGGTGAAGATCTCGGCGGCCCAGGGCAGGTCTTTGGCCTTGTGGGCGTCGATCTTCTCGCCGGGGAAGATGTAGGTCGTGCTTTGCGTGTCCACGAGTTCACTGGGACGGAACTGAGCACCCGCATGCTCTGGGTCGCCATTCATGTCGGCCCCGCCGCTCACGGTTTTGATCGCGCTGTTCATTTCGATGCCGAGGTAGAAGGGCTTCGCGGGCGTGGTGAAGCTGAAGCGGCGCTCTTCCGTGAGAAACGGCGCCGTGGTGTCGCCCTGCCAGTCGATGTTTGCGGTGAAAGTGTTGTCGCCGGACGCGACCTTCGTCACGACCTGGTCGCCGCCCTTCATGTGCCAGCGGTCATACGATTTGCCGTTGTAGGCGATCTTGCTGAAGCCGAGGAAGATGCCTCGATGATGCGTGAAGTTGAAGCCCGCGCCTTTGGTGAGCCGCGTGGAGCCATCGGCACTGAAGACTTGCATGTAGGGCTTGTAGGTCTCGTGATGTTTCTCCGGCGTGCTGATGTCATTCGCCATCATGAGCTTGGCGACGACTTTCCCGCCATTTGCGACCGCGACGTGGTCTTTTTCGGCAACGGTGATGTCGAAGGCTTGCGAGTGAAGCGCGAGAGCGAGGAAGAGGAGGGTGTTTTTCATGGGATAGTTTTGAGACAAAATCATGGAGGGTAAAATCATGTTTTGCCTTCTGAAAAGTGATCGTGATCCCATGATTTTACCCGTCATGATTTTGTCTTTGGTTCAAGCAAGGATCTTCTGGATGACCTTCGCGCCTTCCACGCCACTCAGGCGTGCATCGAGGCCCTGAAACTTGAATCTGAAGGCATCATGGCTCGGCTTCGCTGACCCCAAAGCCGGACAAATCCCCGATTGACACCCCGGCAGGCCTTTGGAACATATCAACGCATCCTGATACGTTGATTTGTTCCTTTTCACCCCAAACCTGAACCCACACGACACCTCATGTCCGACTATAAAGTAAAAGACATCGCCCTCGCCGACTTCGGTCGCAAAGAACTCGACATCGCGGAGAGCGAAATGCCCGGCCTCATGGCCACCCGCGAGAAGTACGGCCCGAAAAAGCCCCTCGCTGGCGTTCGCATCACTGGCTCCCTGCACATGACCATCCAGCCCGGCGTGCTCATCGAGACCCTGAAGGAACTCGGTGCTGATGTCCGCTGGGCCTCCTGCAACATTTTCTCCACCCAGGACCACGCCGCGTCCGCCATCGCCGCCTCCGGCACGCCCGTGTTTGCCTGGAAGGGCGAAACGCTCGAAGAATACTGGTGGTGCACCTGGCAGGCCATCATCTTCCCCGGTGAAAAAGGCCCGCAGCTCATCGTCGATGACGGTGGCGACGTGACCCTCCTCATCCACAAGGGCTACGAAATGGAAAACGGCGACAAGTGGGTTGAGACCCCCTCCGACAACCACGAAGTGAAGGTCATCAAGGACCTCCTCAAGGACATCGCCAAGAAGCAGCCCGGCATTTTCCACACCATCGTCAAAGATCTGAAGGGCGTCTCCGAAGAGACCACCACGGGCGTGCATCGCCTCTATGAAATGGCCAAGGCTGGCAAACTGCTCTTCCCCGCCATCAACGTGAACGACAGCGTCACGAAGTCCAAGTTCGACAACCTCTACGGCTGCCGCGAATCCCTCCTCGACGGCATCAAGCGTGCCACCGATGTCATGATCGCCGGCAAGGTCGGCGTCGTCTGCGGCTATGGCGATGTGGGCAAAGGCTGCGCCGCCGCCCTCCGCGGCATGGGTGCTCAGGTCATCGTCACCGAAATCGACCCTGTGTGCGCCCTCCAGGCCGCCATGGAAGGGCATCGCGTCATGCCGATCGAAGACACCCTCGGCTACGGCGACATCTACGTCACCACCACGGGCAACAAGGACATCATCACCCTGGAGCACATGGAGAAGATGAAGGACCAAGCCATCGTCTGCAACATCGGCCACTTCGACAACGAGATCCAGGTCGATAAGCTCAACGAGCGCAATGACGTGAAGCGCCTCAACATCAAGGCGCAGGTGGACAAGTACACCTTCCCGGCTGGCAACAGCATCTACATGCTGGCAGAAGGCCGCCTCGTGAACCTCGGCTGCGCTACTGGTCATCCGAGCTTCGTCATGAGCAACAGCTTCACCAACCAGACGCTCGCCCAGATCGAACTTTGGGAAACCAAGGACAGCCGCCCCATCGGCGTCACCGTCCTGCCGAAGAAACTCGACGAAGAAGTCGCCCGTCTCCACCTCGCCAAAATCGGCGTGAAGCTCACCGTTCTCTCCAAAGATCAGGCCGACTACATCGGCGTGGCTGTCGATGGACCCTACAAGACGGATCACTATCGTTATTAATGTGGTTCAGCCCTCCGGGCTGATTCAGAGCAGGCCAGAGTCCTGCACCACACTTCCCATCACCACCCCCAAAACCCCAAAGCGCGTTCGGTCGAAAAGCCGGGCGCGTTTTGGCTTTCGTAGATTCGATTGGCAATCGAATCGGCATCCCGCGATGCTCCGCATTTATTACAATGTTTTGTGAAACCACCAACCCAGAGGGAGGCGCGAGCAGTTTTCAGCTCTCCGAGGCGGATCGTGCTCGCCACGCCGAGCGTGAGGCACGCCGGGCCGAAGAAAATGCCGCTAAGATGGGTCAGCCCGGCGGCACGGTGATGTATCAGCAGAACGAATCCGGTCCCTTCGGTCATCGCAGCTCCAGCGGCGTCATCCGCTCCACCGGCGGAGTGCAGAGCTATCAAAGCATCGGCAGCCAGCGCGTGCATCCTGGCATGATCGTTCCTGGTTACAACTATCCCGCGCCTTCAGTCAATGGCGGTCCCGGCACTTACATTGATGCTAGGACGGGGCAGATGATGTACCGAAGGTGAGAGGCAAAAGTACCTCTGAGTGAAGAATGATGCGCAGAGTGTCCTTTGCGTTGGCAGTTTACTCCTCCGCGCCTAGTCTTCCCGCCCCTCACCCACCGCCCGCGCATGGTTCGGCTCATCACGCAACAAGGACAGCTCATCGACTGGAACGACGAAAAAATTCGTCCGTTCCCGGACAACCTTGTCTTCCTCGATTTGATGAACCCGGCGCGTGCGGAGGAATTGGAGGCGGAAAAGTGGCTCGAATACCAGCTCCCCACGCGTGAGGAAATGCAGGAGATCGAGGAATCCAGCCGACTCTACGCGGAGAAGGGTGCCCTCTACATGACGGCCTGGATTCCCGTGGGTCTCGATACCACCGAGCCGGAGAGCACCTCCATTTCCTTCGTTATCGCGCCGGATTGCCTCACCACCGTGCGCTATGCCGACCCGCTGGCCTTTCGTGTGCTGCTCGATCAGGTGCGGCGGCAGTGTACGATGCCTGTCTCCAGTGATGCGGTGTTTCTTTTGCTCATGGAGCTCTTCGTGGCCCGCATCGCGGATGCCTTGCAGATCGTGGAAGGTGATTTGAAGAAAATCTGCCATGAAATTTTCTCCCGCAGCACGCAGAAGACAGATGCGGGCGTGGAAAAAGACCTCGCGGAGGTCGTGAAGCTGCTCGGCCGCCGCAGCGCCCTCGTGGCGAATCTGCGGGAGAGCCTTTTGAGCCTCAGCCGCATGCTGCAGTTCTTCCTCAACAACGCCGCCACCTGGATGCGTGGTGATCTGGCGGCGCAGTTCCGCAGTGTGATGCGAGACATCAAGAGCCTCGATGAATACACCAATCAGCAGACGCAGGAGATGACCTTCCTGCTGGAGTCCACGCTGGGCCTCATCAACATCCAGCAGAACCAGATCATCAAGATTTTCACCGTGGCCAGCGTGCTCTTCATGCCGCCCACGCTCATCGCCAGCATCTACGGCATGAATGTGAAGCTCCCCGCTCAGGAGAATCCCTTCGCCTTCCTCCTCGTGATGGTCACCATCATCCTCTCCGCCATCGTGCCCATCGTGTACTTCAAGCGGAAGAAGCTGCTCTGAGGACTGAGTTCTCGTTCCCCGCTTGCGACGGCTCGGAGCCGAATCACTCATAGCCACGGGCGAAGTTGAAAAGTCCAAAGCCAAAAAGAAGCTATGAAAGCCCTTCTATTTTTTCTCCTCGCCGTTGTCGGAGTTCTCACCGATGCGGAAAAGAAACACCTGACCGAGGTCGAGCAGGCGGCGAAACGCACGCCAGCGATGCGGGAGGCGGCGAAGATCTATAGTGCGGCTCGGACGACTTACTCGGAGGACCGGAAGAAGTTCGCGGC